>CAYZLU010000266.1:0-3777 GCA_964479285.1 uncultured Planctomycetales bacterium
CATGATCACGGGTGCCGCTCAGATGGACGGTGCGATCCTGGTCGTGTCCGCCACCGACGGCCCGATGCCTCAAACCCGCGAGCACATCCTTTTGGCCCGTCAGGTCAACGTGCCTCGCATCGTTGTTTTCATGAACAAATGCGATCAAGTGGCTGATAAGGAATTATTGGAATTAGTTGAGATGGAAGTCCGTGATCTTTTAACCAAGTATAAATTTGATGGCGACAATACCCCCATCATCAAGGGCAGTGCTTTGGATGCTTTGAATAATCCTAAGGATTTTGAAGGTAAAGCAAAGCCCATCCTTGATTTGATGAAAGCTGTTGACGATTTTATTCCTGTCCCTGTTCGTGAATTAGACAAGCCCTTCTCAATGGCTGTGGAAGACGTCTTCTCTATTTCTGGTCGTGGAACTGTCGCCACCGGCCGTATTGAACGCGGAAAAGTCAAGGTCGGCGAAGAAGTTGAAGTTGTTGGTTTGCGTCCGGCTGTTTCCAAGACAGTTGTCACCGGTGTTGAAATGTTCCGTAAAGAATTGGAAGAAGGTCAGGCAGGCGACAACGTCGGCTTGCTTTTGCGCGGCGCTGATAAAGACAATATGGAGCGAGGCATGGTTTTGGCCGTTCCTGGTTCCATCAAACCGCATACTAAATTTAAAGCTTCGGTCTACATTTTGACCAAGGAAGAAGGCGGGCGTCATACCCCATTTTTCAAGGGTTATCGTCCGCAATTTTATTTCCGTACCACTGACGTAACCGGGACCGCTGAATTACCGGCTGGTATTGAGATGTGTATGCCAGGGGACAATGTTGTTTTGGAAGTTGAACTTATCACACCGGTCGCCATGGAGAAAGAATTGCGCTTCGCCATCCGCGAAGGCGGACGTACCGTTGGTGCTGGTGTTATTTCTGAGATTATCAAATAAGGCTAATCATGCAAAAAATACGTATAAAACTAAAAGCGTTCGATCACCGGCTAATTGACCAAAGCACCCAGGAAATCGTGGATACCGCTATCCGCACAGGGGCCCAGATTTTGGGACCAGTGCCGTTACCCACCAAGAAAGAGCTGTATACGGTATTACGTTCCCCGGTCATTGATAAAAAATCTCGTGAACAATTTCAATTAGCGACGCATAAGCGTCTTATAGATTTAGTCAACCCTACTTCCAAGACAGTGGAAGCCTTGCGCAAGTTGAATTTGCCGGCTGGGGTCGACGTTGAGATTAAGCAATAAAGAAATTTGGTATGTCATTGCGAGGAGCCCGAAGGGCGACGAAGCAATCCTTTGACACAGACAGGAGCATAAATGATTCGCGGGATAATGGGTAAAAAAATTGGCATGACCCAGATTTTCGACACTGAAGGTAATATTACGCCTGTGACCGTTGTCGAAGCGGGCCCTTGTACGGTTTTAGGTTTAAAAGACAAACCTATGAAGGTTGTTCTAGGTTATGAGGCAGTCAAAGAAACCCGTTTGCAAAAGCCGGTCTTGGGGTTTTTTAAGAAAATAGGCCAGACCCCCTTGAAGCATGTCAAAGAATTTGAATCGGCTGATAATAAAGATTATAAAGTAGGTGATTTGCTCAAAGCAGATCTTTTTAAAGCCGGTGATTTCGTTGATGTGACTGGAACATCCATAGGTAAAGGATTTCAGGGCGGGATGGTCCGTTGGAACTGGAATGGTGGTCCAGCAGCGCACGGTTCCATGCATCACCGCCGCGTTGGTTCCATTGGTTCCAGCTCAGATCCTTCACGCGTTTATAAGGGCCAGCATATGCCCGGCCATATGGGCATGGATACAGTGACTGTGCAGAGTTTGCGTGTCATGCGCGTGGATGCAGACCAGAATTTGATCCTTGTGAAAGGTGCTGTTCCTGGCCATAAGAACGGGGTCGTGGTCATCAATAAATCGAAGAAGAGGGCTTTCCGTTCATTGGATGAAAAGAAAGAACAGGCATCATCGGTCAAGAAAAACCCAATGAAGCAAAGCAAGGCCACAGCTGGTAAGACAACGGCTAAGAAATAATATGTTTGTCATCCCCGGATGTTTTAGCCGGGGATCCAATTAAGAATTAATTTTGTAATAGATTCCCGCGTTCGCGGGAATGACAAAGGTGAGTTATGCCAGAATTAAATGTGGTTGATATAGAAGGAAAAAAAGCAGCGAGCGTTGAGCTTCCTAAGGAACAGTTTGGTGTCCACGTACATGATGCCGTTATTCATCAGGCGGTGGTCATGTACAATGCCAATAAACGTCAAGGCACTGTTTCTACTAAAACCCGTTCGGACGTTTCTGGCGGCGGTAAGAAACCGTGGGCCCAAAAGGGCACTGGACGCGCCCGTCAGGGGTCGACCCGTTCTCCTCTGTGGAAAAAGGGAGGCATTGTCTTCGGCCCCCATCCGCGTGATTTTGGTTATTCCATTTCCAGAAAAACACGAGCTGCGGCCTTACGTGAAAGCTTGAATGCCAAATTTTTAGGCAATAACCTTTTGTGTGTCGATAATCTGGAAGTGTCTTCAGGAAAGACCAAGGATTTTGAGGCCATTCTTAAGAATTTAAAGATCGAAGGCCGTACCCTGGCGGTGCTTGATGGAACTAATGAAAAAACGCTGCTCGCTTCGCGCAATATTGCACGATTGACCCTAAGACGCGCGACGGATGCCAATGCTTCAGATATCATGAACAATAAAAATGTGCTGGTGACTAAAGAGGCCTTAAAAATCTTGTTAAAGAGAATTGAATAATAAATTTTGTCATTCCCGAATGCTTTAGTCGGGAATCCAAAGAAGAATTAATTTTGATGTGGATCCCCGACAAAAACATTCGGGGATGACCATAAGCCGAGGAAAAAATAAGATGGTCACTTGTTACGATATAGTCAAAACTTTAGTACGGTCTGAAAAAGGCAGTGTTTTGGAAAAGGAACGTAAATACCTTTTTCGCGTGGCTACAGTGGCCACCAAGGTCGACGTCAAGCGCGCGGTCGAGGAGATTTATAAGGTCAAGGTCGATGCTGTTAATACCGTCAATGTACCAGGCAAGCTTAAGCGCGTGCGCGCCCGTGCCGGGTACACCACAGGTTGGAAGAAAGCCATAGTCTCTCTCAAAGAGGGGCAAAAAATAGAGGGTTGATGGTCCGGCGAATATGCCGAACCGCTTATAAAGCCCGACGAGATGTGAGTCGGGCCGGGTTCAATAAGGAGTATCACGATGGGAATCAAACGTTTTAGACCATATACAAACGGTGTTCGTCACGCGGCTTTGCCGGATTTTAGTGAACTGACCAAGGGGAAGCCGGAAAAGTCTTTATTGGAACCTGTCAAGGGGACCGGCGGACGTAATTCTTATGGCCGTATCACTTCCCGTCACCGCGGGGCTGGGCACAAAAGGATGTATCGCCTAATTGATTTCAAGCGCACACGTATGGATGATCCTGCAGAAGTTTTGGGCATAGAGTATGACCCTAACCGCACCTGCCGTATTGCATTGATCCAGTATAAGAGCGATAAAAGCAAATCTTATATTTTGGCACCGGTCGATCTGCGTGTCGGCCACGTGATTGTCAGCACTAATAATGCTGATGTGGATATGCTGGCGGGTAATTGCCTTCCTCTGCGTAAAATTACATTGGGTACCGGTATTCATAATATTGAATTAAAGCCTGGCAATGGTGGTCAATTAGCGCGCAGTGCGGGTACATCTGCACAATTGATCGCTAAAGAAGGTAATATAGCCCATTTGCGCCTTCCTTCCAGCGAGGTACGCAAGGTGTCC
>CAYZLU010000267.1:0-3775 GCA_964479285.1 uncultured Planctomycetales bacterium
CCATCACCGTGGGCCGCGGCTACACGGAAAAATACATCCTTGAGCCACAAAAACAGCAATTACAGGACAAGATATTTAAATCATTTCAGACGATCACCCGCGGCAAGGACGCCATCATCGTTGAGGGAACAGGGCATGCGGGGGTGGGATCGGTGATCGACTGCTCGAATGCGGATGTGGCGGCCCTTCTTGGGAGCAAGGCCATCATCATCTCCGGCGGCGGCATTGGGCGGGCCATTGATGAGGTCATGCTCAATAAGGCCCTGTTTGACCTATGCAAGGTACCGGTCCTGGGTGTTATCATCAATAAGGTGCTGCCCGATAAACTGGACCGGATTAAAAGTATTGTAGGCAAAGGCCTTGAGCGCAAGGGCATCCGGCTTTTAGGCGTAATTCCTGAAACCGAGCTGTTAAGCGCACCTACGGTAGAACAAATCAAGGACCGGCTGGATTTAAAAGTATTCTCAGGCGAGGAAAATCTGCACAGCCGTGTCTATAATGCCATCGTCGCTGCCATGGAGCCGTACAATATGATCGGCCATTTGCGCGACGGGGCCTTGGTCATCACCTCCGGTGACCGGGTGGACAATATGCTGGTGGCAGTCTCTTCCTATTTGCTGCAGCAAGGCCGGGCCGTCAAGGTGGCTGGCCTTATTTTGACTGGCGGCCTGACACCAGACCATAAGATCGCCGGGCTGCTCAAGGACAGCCGCATCCCTGTGCTTTATTCCGACCAGGACACCTATACCATCGCCGCGGCCATCGAAAACATGACCCCCAAAATCCAGAAAACCGACCGCGACAAAATCCACGAAGCCCGCCGCCTGGTCAAAGACCATGTGAATGTGGACATGATCCTGGAACATCTGTAAATATATTCCATTGTTTACTGGAAAGACATTTCGAATCATTCAAAGGCCCTATTATTTTGAGTTCGTAAAGTGATTTAAAATGCGCGACGTTGTAAAGTTTTATTGCTAAACACTCTTGACTATTGATTCGTCCTCGTTTAAAGTAATTTTATAATTCTATTAGAGATTTTTCAGCTTCGCATCAGATGATGGTGAAGCTTAAATGAAATCATCCTAAAATGTTAGAATACATAGCCATCATATTTGCATTTTTGTTTGCATTTGCACTAGCGGCGCTTTTATTGGGGCTGCCCAAGCTCTTAAGCCCGAAATTCCCCAGTGAGGCCAAATCCAAACCCTTTGAATGCGGCAAAGAGCCTTTCTCCTTGCCAGGCGGCAATATGCCGGTGCATTTTTATATTGTAGCGATGCTTTTTATTGTTTTTGACGTTGAATTGGTTTTCCTTTTTCCCTGGGCCGTCATGTTTAGAAAATTAGGGCTCTTTGGCCTGTCAGAGATGGCCGTTTTTATGGGTTTTGTGGTCCTGGGTTTTTTTTATGTGTTGAAAAAAAGGGCCCTGGAATGGGAGTAAGCCTATGTCATTCATGAGTTCCCCAACCAATTTTTTTACCTCGAAATTAAACGACGCCCTGGGTTGGGCGCGTAAATTCTCCATTTTTCAATACCCGTTTGTCACCGCCTGCTGCGGCATGGAGTATATGGCCACGAATTGCGCCCATTATGACCAGGACCGGTTTGGTGCAGGGTTTCCCCGTTTTTCACCCCGGCAGTCGGACGTGCTTTTTGTGGTGGGGACGATCAGCCATAAGATGGCACCTATTTTAAAGACGGTCCATGACCAGATGTGTGAGCCCAAATGGGTGGTGGCGTTTGGGGTCTGCACCTGCACAGGCGGCTTTTACGATAATTATTCGACAGTAATGGGCATTGATACCATCATCCCTGTGGACATTTATATCCCTGGCTGCCCTCCGCGCCCGGAAAATGTCCTTGACGGCCTGATGAAACTCCAGGACAAGATCCAAAAGGGAGAACAATCGAGGACACTGTATGACCCTCGTACAAAGATAGGCCGGCCTGCTGAGCTTCAAGCTGGCTATACGATCGAGGGCCATATTAAACATATAGAATCCACATGACACCATTGCAAAGAATCCAGGAACAGTTTTCAACCCAGATCATAGAGGCCCATGCTTTTCGGGGAGATGAGACTGCGATCATCCAGGCCCCGGCCTTGCGGAGCATCGCCAAGTTTTTGAAAGTGACCCCGGAATTGGATTTCAATTTTTTAATGGACTTGACCGCGGTGGATTACCTGTTTTTTGCCGGTGGAAGGATACAGAAAGATTTTCGTTTTGAAGTTGTTTATCATTTTTTTTCCCTTAAGTTTAACCACCGCATCCGCATCAAGGTTCCCATTGACGAGAAGTCCCCTGAGGTGGACACGCTCGTTGACCTTTGGGCCTCGGCTGACTGGTATGAACGGGAAGTTTGGGACATGTTCGGCATCCGCTTTAAAGGGCACCCTAATTTAAAACGTATTCTGATGTATGAAGAATTTGAGGGCCATGCCTTGCGCAAGGACTATCCGGTCAATAAACGGCAACCATTGATTGGACCAATAAACTAATGACCCAGACGCGCTCCATGTTATTGAACGTAGGCCCTTCGCACCCGGCGATGCATGGTGTTATCCGCATGGTGATGGAATTGGACGGCGAAAAGATAAAAGGGGTAGATATCGAGATCGGCTATTTGCACAGGGCATTTGAAAAAATGTGCGAGACAGTGATGTATGCCCAGTGCTTTCCGTACACCGACCGCTTGAATTATGTTTCACCCTTGATCAACAACGTGGGCTTTGCCTTGGCTGTTGAAAAATTATTGGGGATTGACATCCCGGAGCGCGCCAAATATATCCGCGTCATCATGAGCGAGATATCGCGGGTCACGGACCATTTGACCTGTATCGGTGCCTCAGCCATGGAACTGGGCGCCATGTCCGTGTTCCTGTATATGATCAAGGCCCGCGAATTTTTATATGAGCTGGTCGAAGAGATCACCGGGGCGCGTTTGACCATTTCTTATGTGCGTATCGGAGGGGTCAAGGCTGATTTAACAGACGGTTTTGTAGACAAGGCATTTAAAAAGATCGCTGACGTGCGCAAGGTATTGATCGAAGCAGATGAATTGTTGACGCGCAACCGTATTTTTTTTGACCGCATGAAAGACATAGGCAGGATTTCAGCTGAAGACGCGATCGCCCATGGCGTCACGGGTCCATTTTTAAGATCAACGGGTGTCGCTTACGATGTGCGCAAAGCCAGTCCTTATCTGGTTTATGACAAGCTTGATTTTGAAGTCCCGGTGGGAAGCAAGGGGGACAATCTCGACCGTTACTTTGTACGCATGGCGGAGATGGAACAGTCTTTAAGGATCATTGAACAATGCTTCCAGCAAATTCCCGAGGGGGCCATTGCGGCGGACCTGACTGGGGTGGTGATACCTGCGGCCCAGATGGTTGACAGCGCCAAGATGGGGCAAACTGAACAATTGATTGAGGACGAAGTCAGTTTGGACCCCACCTTGCAAGGGAGTACCAGAAAATACCATGACGCGATCAACTCGAACAAAAAGGACGTGGTGCTTCCTGCGAAAGAAAACACCTATGGAAATATCGAAGGATTGATGAACCATTTTAAACTGGTCATGTATGGCCACGGGATCCACCCGCCTGTGGGGGAAGTTTACCTTCCGGTGGAAGGTGCCAATGGGGAGTTGGGTTTTTACATCGTTTCCGACGGGCGTGACCAACCCTGGCGGGTGCGCGTCCATCCGCCGTGTTTCCCGATCATGGCCGCGTTGCCCAAATGTTTGATCGGGGACATGATGGCTGACCTGG
>CAYZLU010000268.1:0-3769 GCA_964479285.1 uncultured Planctomycetales bacterium
GGCGGACTGTTCCGAGAAGGACCCTACCATGTGTGAGCTATACCTGGTGGAAGGAGACTCGGCCGGCGGCTCTGCCAAGCAGGGACGGGACCGTTCTTTTCAGGCGATACTGCCCTTGAAAGGCAAGATTTTAAACGTTGAAAAATCACGCCTTGATAAAATTTTAAGCAATGAAGAAATCCGCACCATGATCACGGCCCTTGGCACCGGCATCAGCGAAGATTTTAATATCGAAAAATTACGCTATCATAAAATTATCTTGATGTGCGACGCGGATGTGGATGGATCGCATATCCGCACCTTGATTTTGACCCTTCTTTACAGGCAAATGCCCCAGCTGGTGGAAGGTGGGTTTGTTTATATCGCCCAGCCTCCTTTGTATAAGGTGACCCGCGGAAAAAGAGAAGAGTACATTCAAACCGAGAAGGAAATGAATGACCTTGTCCTGGATTTGGGAACAGACGGTATCAGGTTGACCAAACTTGAGGGAAAAAGGACATATACACCAGCCCAGGTCAAAGAGATACTTGAAGCCTTGGTTGAATTAGAGCACATTGTTGAGCGCCTCAAGCGCAGGGGGGTTGATTTTAGCGCCTACGTCGAAAGATACGATGCCAAAAGAAAGAAAATGCCCCGCTATATTGTTAAAGCAGGGGGCCAGGAAGAATATGTATTTGATGACAAGGAATTGGCTGAGATAACCAAAAACGATACAGAAACGCAGTATATTGAAATCTTCGAATCCGAAGAAATCGAGCCATTGCAGGAAAAGCTCGACAAGTTAGACATATTTTTACAGGATTACAAGCGCAGCATCGAGGAACAAGTTCTCCTGGCCAAAGACAAAAAAGAAAAAAGTAAACCCAGGGTGGATTTAAAACCCTTATTTGTCATCGAGGACGATAAAACAAAGACGGAATTGATGTCGGTCGTGGACATCCTTAATTATGTGCGTGAATCGGCCAAAAAGGGGATGCACACACAGCGCTATAAAGGTCTGGGGGAAATGAATCCTCAGCAGCTTTGGGACACCACCATGGACCCTGAGCGGCGCACGATCCTTAAAGTGGCACTCGAGGACGCTGTGGAAGTGGACAAGACCTTTGCCATGCTCATGGGCGATGAAGTCGAGCCCCGCCGGAAATTCATCGAGAGCTATGCGCATGAGGTCAAGAACTTAGATATTTAATACAGAAAGGTTGATTCATGTCACGTGATTTGAATAAAAAAGAACGGATCATCCCGGTTTACATCGAAGAGGAAATGAAGAATTCCTACCTGTCCTATTCCATGTCCGTCATCGTCGGCCGTGCCTTGCCCGATGTGCGTGATGGGCTAAAGCCTGTGCACCGGCGCATCCTTTACGCCATGAAGGAGCTCAATCTCGAGCACAATAAGCCCTATAAGAAGAGTGCACGTATCGTCGGGGAGGTTTTGGGTAAATACCATCCGCACGGGGACTCTGCGGTGTATGACACCATGGTGCGCATGGTACAAGATTTTTCACTGCGATATCCTTTGATTGACGGCCAGGGCAACTTTGGTTCCATCGATGGGGACGCGGCTGCGGCGATGCGCTACACCGAAGCACGCATGGCCTCGGTCGCCGAAGAGATGTTGAATGATATTGAAAAAAAGACCGTTGATTTTAGCCCTAATTTCGATGGTTCTCTTGAAGAGCCGGACATTTTGCCGGGCATGGTCCCGAACCTCCTGGTCAACGGTTCTTCAGGCATTGCCGTGGGGATGGCCACCAATATGGCCCCGCATAATTTGGGGGAAATCATCGACGGTATTGTGCATTTATTAGACAACCCCGATGCTGTTATCAAGGACCTGATGAAATTCGTCAAGGGGCCGGATTTTCCCACCGCCGGCATCATCTGCGGCAGGGAAGGGTTTGTAGACGCATATAACACTGGCCGCGGCAAGGTGACGATACGTGCCCGTGCCAGCATTGAACAGCAAAAGAGCAACAAAGAAGCCATCATCATCACCGAATTGCCTTATCAGGTCAACAAAGCTAATTTGATTTTAAACATGGCAGACCTTGTCCAAAATAAGCAAATTGACGGGATCACGGACATCCGTGATGAAAGCGACAAAGATGGCATCCGGGTCGTCATTGAACTTCGTCGTGATGTGGATGCCAATATCGTGCTCAACTATCTTTATAAGCACACCCAGATGGAGACGACCTTTGGGATCATCAATTTGGCCTTGGTCAATAAATCACCGAAAGTATTGAACTTAAAACAGCTGATGGCCCATTATATCGCCCACCGCCGTGTTGTGATCCGACGGAGAACACAATTCGATCTGGACAAGGCCGTTCGAAGGGCGCATATTTTAGAGGGTTTGAAGATCGCCTTTAAGCATCTTGACGAGATCATTAAGACGATCCGCGCTTCCAAGACGACAGCTGATGCCAAAGAGTCCTTGATCAAGAAATTCGACCTTTCGGAGGCGCAGGCCCAGGCCATTTTGGAGATGCAATTGCAGCGCCTGGCAGCTCTCGAGCGGGACAAGATCGAGGCTGAATACCAGCAGCTTTTAAAAGACATTGAAAATTACCGTGCGATCCTGGCTTCTGAGAAGAGGGTGGATGCCATCATTAAAGAGGAATTAGCAGAATTAAAGAAGAGATACGCGGATGAGCGCCGTACGGAAATTGCCGGACGGGCTGAAGACATCGAAATTGAGGACATGATCGCGGACGAGGACATGGCCATCACCATCAGCAATAAAGGTTATGTCAAGCGCTTGTCGGTGGATGGATACCGTTCACAAAAACGCGGAGGCAAAGGGGTAACAGCCATGACCACGTCCGACGAAGATTTCGTGGAACGCATGTTTGTCGCCTCTTCCAAAGATTTTTTGTTGATCTTTTCTAATTTAGGAGCGGTGCGGTGGCTTAAGGTGTATGAAATCCCAGTCGCCTCACGTACGGCCCGCGGCAAGGCCATCGTCAATTTATTGTCCTTTAAGCCTGAAGAGAAGATCAGCGCCATTGTGGCGGTCAAGGAATTCAGGGAAGATCAATTTTTGGTGTTTGCCACCAAATTAGGGCTGGTTAAAAAGACAAAGGTTTCAGCCTATAACAATCCGCGCAAGGGTGGTATCGTCGGCATTGGTTTAGAAAATGGCGATGAGTTGATCGGCGTGGCCTTAAGCAACGGCAAGGAAGATGTCCTTTTAGCAACACGCCAGGGCATTTCTTTGAGATTTCCTGAAAAACAATTGCGTGACATGGGACGTTCTGCCAAGGGCGTGCGCGGCATAAATTTAGAAAAGGGAGATTTTGTGGTCGGCATGCTGGTCTTTGCCCCGGATGTAGACAAGACAGGGGCAAAACTACTGTCCGTATGCGAATTAGGGTACGCCAAAAGGTCTGATTTCGCGGACTACCGAACGCAATCACGCGGCGGCAAAGGCATTATCAACGTGAAAATCACCGATAAAAACGGGGCGGTCGTTGGGGTCATGACCGTTTCTGATGGTGATGAAATCATGGCTGTGACTAAAAAGGGCATGGTGGTGCGATCTTCTCCGTCCGAGATCCGTGAAACCGGCCGCAGCGCTGTTGGCGTGCGACTGATTTCCATGGAGGCGGGAGACAAGCTTTCTTCCATTGCGCATGTGGTGGTCAGCCATGAAGAAGTTACTTGACGAAAAAGTCCGGCGCAATATAATAACGGGTTCCAGTTGAATTTATTTTCGACCCCATCGTCTAGCCTGGTCAGGACACAAGCTTTTCAAGCTTGCAGCG
>CAYZLU010000269.1:0-3752 GCA_964479285.1 uncultured Planctomycetales bacterium
GGCAGTGTTTATAGGTTTGAACGCGGCAATATTGTGGTGGATTTAGGAAAATCTGAGGCCCTGCTGCCTAAAAGCGAGCAGAGCAATAAAGAAGAGTTCCGCCAGGGAGAGAGGATCAGGGCCTATGTGCTGGAAGTCCGCCGGGAAAATCGCGGGCCCCAAATCATCCTTTCAAGGGCACATCCCAATTTTGTCAAGCGCCTTTTTGAATTGGAAGTGCCGGAAATTTATGAAGGCATTATAGAAATAAAGGCCATTGCCAGGGACGCTGGTGAGCGTACCAAGATCGCTGTTTATTCAAAAGATGAGAAAATAGATTGCGTGGGTGCCTGTGTAGGCATGCGCGGCAGCCGTGTTAAGAATATTGTCACAGAATTGCATGGGGAAAAAATTGATATCGTGCGCCATTCTGAGGACATCAAAGAATACATCCAGGCGGCTTTGTCCCCGGCTGAAATTTCGCAAATGCAATTGATTGCTGATGAAAAACGGGTCAATATTATTGTGGATGAAGACCAGTTATCTTTGGCCATCGGTAAATACGGCCAGAATGTGCGTTTGGCCAGTAAATTGGTAGGCTGGGAGTTAGACATATACTCTGCCAAACAGTGGGAAGAAAAGAACAAGACCTCTGAACCGGAGGCAATCGTCAATTCTTCAACTCCTGATGCCACACCGTCTGACGAAGATTCTAAAGAAGAAGAGGAAGAAGAATAATAGCGCGCCTGATATCAGTTTTACAAGTGACATGAGCCATTAACAATGAAGTTTACGGAGTAATTATGCGAATAGCGGATTTAGCCAAAGAACTGAAAATTACAGAGAGCTACATTAATGATAGAATTAAATCATTAAAATTACGTTCTAAAGATGGGGGTGAGCTGACCGCTGTCGTTGAAATGATTTTACGCGATGCCCTGGCGGATGAAGGAATAGGCCAAAAGGTAGCTGATGATATTGAAATCCCTAAAAAAACAGCAAAAAAAGCCAAAGCCCGTAGTATTAATACAGATAAGCCCAAAGTAAAGGCCGTTGAAGCTAAAAAAGAAAAAAAAGCAAAACCTCTTCCCAGTAGAAAGAAGACGGCCCTCGAAGCTGATGATGAACCCCTGCCAATAAAAATGAGCCCTAAAAAAGCAGATCCTGTCAAGCCCGTGCCGGTCTCTTCAACTGTTGAGACCATAAAAATCCAGGAGAACCAGCATCCGTCTGCGATTACTGACGTAGCGGCTCCTGTATTGACAAAAAACCAGGTACTTAAGCCTGATGAACCTAAAATGGATTTGCCTAAGTCTGAGTCTTCTAAGGTTGATTCGGTCCTGAATCCGGCAATTCCTATAATTGATGTCACTAAAATTGATATTCCCAAAGAGATCCTGCCAGTAGATCCATTAAAGAAAAAAGTCCGTTATGATGAGCCTTTTGTCGCCGTCAAACCTTTGGCTAAAAAACGTAAAAAGTCCCATGAAGAAACCGCTGGTTCCTGGCGTGGCCGTGACCATAAGCCATCTGCTTCTATTGCCGGGGCGGTTGTCCCTGAAATACAGCCTGCGGGTCCTCTTTTAGACATTGAATTGCCCATTCCCATCAGTGTCAAAGATTTTGCTGTGCGCATCAACCAGAAAATGAACGTGGTCTTAAAGAAACTGCTTAATATGGGTGTGTTTGCCAATATCAACCAGAATTTGGGTGAAGAGCTTGTCGGAAAATTGGCGAACGCTTTTGGTTTTAATGTCATTAAAAGTAAAACACAAGAAGAAGAACTTATTGACGTGCATCAACAGCAAAAGGACGACCCTGCTTCATTAAAACCACGAGCTCCAGTCGTCACTTTTATGGGCCATGTTGACCATGGTAAGACGTCCTTGCTTGACCGTATTCGTTCTGCCAAGGTGGCTGATAGTGAACATGGGGGTATTACCCAGCATATAGGGGCCTATTCCGTTAAATCTTCTAATGGGAATATTACTTTCTTGGATACTCCAGGCCATGAGGCATTTACAGCCATGCGGGCCCGCGGGGCACATATCACTGACGTGGTTGTTTTGGTGGTTGCTGCTGACGACGGGGTCATGCCCCAGACCCAGGAAGCCATTGCGCATGCCCGCGCCGCCAATGTGCCAATAGTGGTTGCTTTGAACAAAATTGACAAGAAAGCTGCAGACCCTGACCGGGTCAAAAAGCAGTTAGCTGAACTTGATTTGATGTCCGAAGATTGGGGTGGTAAGGTCGGCGTTGTCGGGGTGTCTGCGTTGACGGGTGAGGGGATTGATGATCTTTTGGAGCGCATTTTATTGGAAGCAGAGATTTTGGAACTACGGGCCAATCCGAATAAAAAAGCGTTGGGTATTGTCATTGAGGCCCATATGAGTAAAGGAAAAGGGGCCATTGCATCGCTGATCGTGCAAAGCGGTACACTGCGTGAGGGTGATGCTATTGTGATTGGCCCTTTGCATGGCAAAGTCAAGGCCCTGTTTGATGATCACGGCACCCCGATCAAAGAAGCGGGCCCATCGATGCCGGTGGAAATTTTAGGTCTTTCTGAAGTGGCCGCTGCAGGTGAAATATTTTATGCTGTGGAAAACGACAAGCGGGCCAAGGAAATAGCAGAAAACCGCCAGGAAAAGTTAAAGAATGAAAAGCTTTCTGGTACGGCAAAAGTTTCTTTGGAAGAACTCTATTCCCAGATCCAGCAGGGTGAGATCAAGGAATTGCGTGTCGTGATCAAAGCGGATGTGCAAGGTTCCCTAGAGGCCCTTAAAGAATCCCTTGGAAAGATACCCTCGGATGAAGTAAAATTACGTTTTATTCACGCGGCGGTAGGGGATGTCAATGCTTCTGATGTAGTGCTAGCTCATGCTTCGAGGGCCATTATCATCGCTTTTCAAGTAGGGATTGATACCAAGGCACGCAAGGAGTTGGAAAAAAATCCAGTAGATGTGCGTGAGTACCGTATTATCTATGACGCGGTTGAAGACTTAAGAAAAGCCCTGGAAGGTCTTTTGGCCCCTAAACTCAAACGTCATTTTGTCGGACGCGTTGAAGTACGCAATGTGTTTAAATTGACCAGCAAGGGCATCGTTGCCGGTTGTTATGTGCAAAAAGGAAAGATACGCAATAAAATCCAGGCTGAAGTTTCACGCAACGGCGAAGTGGTCCATACCGGGCATATCAGTACCTTGAAACGTTTTAAAGATGATGTTAAAGAAGTCACCGAAGGATTTGAGTGCGGGATCACGATTTCTCACTTTGATACTGTTGCTGTCGGTGACATCATCGAAGCTTATGACATCGAGTCAATCGCCCGCAAGCTTTAATTTTTAGAGTATGACAAAAAAAGTTTTTTCAGCCATGCGTCCGACGGGAAAGTTGCATCTCGGCCATTTGCTCGGCGCCCTTAAGAATTGGGCCGCCATGCAGGACAATTACCAGTGCATATTCAGCATTGCCGACTGGCATGCGTTGATGAGTGAGTACGAAAACAGCAGGGAACTGCGCGGTTTTGGGATTGATATGGCGATCGATTGGATCTCCTGCGGCATTGACCCAGATCGTGCCATTCTTTATCTGCAGTCTGATGTGTCTGAACACCTGGAATTACAGATGTTTTTGTCCTGCCTCACACCTTTAGGATGGCTTGAACGCAACCCAACTTATAAAGAACAATTACGTGAAATAACCTCCAGGGATCTGCAGACCTATGCTTTCTTAGGTTATCCTGTTTTACAGGCAGCGGACATCCTTTTGTATAA
>CAYZLU010000270.1:0-3751 GCA_964479285.1 uncultured Planctomycetales bacterium
TTAGTCTCGATCCTGAAACCGCCGAAAGTTTTCATGACGAGACCCTGCCCGCCGAGGGGGCCAAGCTTGCCCATTTTTGTTCGATGTGCGGCCCCAATTTCTGCTCCATGAAAATCACCCAGGACGTCCGCGAATTTGCCGAGAAAGGCATGCAAGAAAAATCCCAGGAGTTCAGGAAAAAGGGTGGAGAAATTTATCAGTAAGGGGTGTCATTACAAGCCCCGCTGCTCTTGCAACGATATTGCTTTCGATGACATCTTTATTGGGTCTTTTGACACAATTGAGATATTTAAGCCACAGCTAAAGTAGGGATGGGGACATCGAAAGCTAGCGAAAAATCTTCCACCACAGCCAACAGCCGTTGATGGCAGGCTTCCAGATCATTCAGTGCCTTCGTGCGGTATTCGACAGTTTCTTCCGTCATTTGTGGGAAAAGTTTGCGGTAATATTCAATCCCATCCAAAAGATTGTTTTTAAACTCCGTAAAATATTTTATCTTTTGTTCGTTCATGGATTCAAGGGATTTAGTGATGTCTTTTTTAAGATAATCCACGTACATGCCCAGTTCCTTGATGAACATATTCGGTCGGGGCGTGTTATTAAGCAGGTTTGCGCGGCCATAAATGTGGTCAACCATCTCTTTTAAAGTGGCAATTTTAGAAAAGTAAGCAAGGTTCGGACCAGGGCAAACTGCGGTAAATCCAGGGACCTTCGTCGGTATGGCATTTTTAACTAAAGCCGGTTGGCCCAGGTCATGGCAGATACAGGCTTTAGTTACAGTTGCATCGAAACGTTTTTTATATTCAATTTCATCCAAATTAAGTGCCGTTAGTTGGTCGATTTTAAGCTTTTGGTATTGGCGGCTGGCTGTACAGATCGGTTGATCGGTAAATTCGGTATTGGACACCAGGTGGCCTTTAGGGCAAGCGCTGCCGGGACGGCCGCGCATGACCTTGAGGTCTTTTTCAATGTCGCTTAAAGAATCCCGCAAACTGTTAAATGGGACGCCCAGCGGCGACACATCGCTTAAATACAGGTCTTTTTCACCAGCTTTGGATAATTTTTCCAAAGTGATGGGATCTACGTTGGTGACCTCAGGCACAAGCAAAAATGGTGTTGCCCACCCGGTACCGTTAAGGCCGTAGTGCTTAAGCAAAAAACGGTCTTCGAGGTAGGTGCCAATGCCTCCCTGGGCGGTGACCTTGACTTCATGGGGTTGGGCAAAAGGGGCTCTGTCCTTGATCTTTGTTAAGGCTTCATTATAGATTTTATGCAATTCCGCAATCAATTCCTGGCGTTTGATACGAAATTCTTCCAGGATAGGACCCATCAAGAATCCATCAGTAGCAAAGGCATGCCCGCCGCAATTAAGACCTGACTCCACCCGGTATTCAGAAATCCAAAGGCCTTTTTTGGCGAAAAATTTTCCCTGGACGATGGAGGATCGAAAATCACTGACCTTTAAAATGATGCGTTTTTTGATATTACCCGCGGCATCGGCATAAAAATCTTTGAACTGTTCAGCATAGGTGTATAATCGGCGGTTGATACCTGCGGAGAATACGATGGCCGACTGCAGGCTGCTTTGGGCATAGCCGCGCAAAGCTGAAAGAGCGTCGGAGAACTCTGCAGGCAAGAGTGCGCCTTGGGTATCATAATTATTGCGGTCAAGTTTGGTCATGATATTGACGTTGATGTCCCCGGGCTTGATGGACTCACGTAAATTTTTTTGCAGGTCTGCTTTCAATTTAGGGTCAGGGCATGAAAGCATGTGCTTCCACGCGGCCTTGAGCACAGAATCTTCAGGCAGCATTTCAAAATATTTGGTGATTTCAGTGCCAGGTTCAAAAGTAGAGGCTTTTAGTTCGGCAAACTGGCGCTGGACAATGCGATTGACCAGGTCCAGATATGCCGTAATGCGCCTGGCACGGAAGTCTTCATCATATTTGGTAATGGGGGTATAGTGCTCGCCCTCTTTTTCGCAATAAAACATGCGCATTTGTTCAATAAGGGTGTCATCCACCAGTGAAATAACCGAGTGAATGCCATAGCGCGCCACTTTAATAGGCGTATCTATGGAAAAAGCGGTACCCATGACTGGTACGTGGAAGGTGTGGATTGGCTTTGTCATATGTATTAAGTATACGCTATTCAGCTCAAAAAGCAATTTTTATTAATGGTTTGTCTTTCTCTTAAAGTCACCCCCAAGGTGGGGCAGACGGAAAACTAGAATAAAATGAGCTGGTTGGGCAGCGTTTTTCAAAGAACCACTCAAAAACTACACTCAAAAACCACTCGCCCTTGTTTTTCGCTTATTTATAGTGCACACTTACTATAGATATGAGGAAAAAGATATTTATCAATATTTATATTTTATTGGCCTTCCTAGTCAACGTGCTTGGTCCATTGCCTTTGGTCCAGGCCGGTGAATTTCGTTTGCCGGCACCTGGGGTCATGGTCCATCTAAGCCTGCCGTTTGATCCTCCAATACTAAAAGGCATCAAGGTCCATCCTGATAACCCTTTTCAATTTGATTTTATCTTAGGTCAAGGTGATTCCCCCTCTTTATTTAAAGAGGGGGATAGGGGGAGTTTAAAACAGGAATCAACCCGCCTCATTAAATATTTCCTCGCATCTTTAACCATCCCCGAAAACGACTTATGGGTCAATCTTAGCCCTTATGAAAAAGACCGCATTATTCCTCAAAGTTTTGGCCTGACCGAAATGGGCCGCGACTTGTTGGCTGAAGATTACATGCTTAAACAAACCACCGCAAGTTTAATTTATCCTGAAGGAGAAACAGGCAAGAGATTTTGGAAACGTATTTACGAAGAAGCCACCAAGAAATTTGGTACAGCAAACATTCCAGTCAACACATTCAATAAAGTTTGGATAGTCCCTGAAAAGGCAGTGGTGTACGAGAATGTGAAGGCAGGTACAGCTTATGTCGTTGAAAGCAAATTGAAAGTCATGCTTGAGCAGGATTATCTTGCATTATCAAGAAATTCCCTTCCCCACGAGGGGGAGGGAATTAACTCCCTGGGTTCTCAAATCCTCCGCGAAATCGTCATCCCCGAACTCACCCGTGAAGTCAACGAAAACAAAAATTTTGTCCAACTGCGTCAAGTCTACAACAGTCTCATTTTAGCCACATGGTATAAAAAGAAAATCAAAGACAGCATTTTTGCAAAGTTTTATGCTTATCGAAATAAAACCAAAGGGATAGAATATACAGAGAGCGTTGCGAGAATCGGGACATCCAAGAGCCTTAACGACGTCGAAAAAATCTACCAGCGCTACCTCCAAGCCTTTAAAAAGGGTGTTTATAACTACATCAAAGAAGAACCTGACCCCATGACGCAGGAAACTGTTCCAAGAAAATATTTCTCCGGCGGGGTTGAGCTTATATGGAAGTCCGATGGTGCGATGGTGATATCTCATAATCCGGCGTTTATAGAACATATATCATGTGATCATGCCATGATCATTAAGATGGCGGCAAGACCGGTAGACATGGCGGACCTAAGCCAAAATAAATATACAGATGGGAATGGCTGTCTTCATGAGCATAGTTTCGCCTTACCCGTTGTCCCTATTGGAGAGGTGCCAGGGAAGGTGACGGTGATGAATGATTTTTTATCTGAAGAAGTGTTTCATTCATTGCAAAGTAATGGGTATTTAAATAGTCTCGGTCGAGTAACATCTAAATTCGATCCGAACATGGATTATGATCGCTTTAACGATTGGGGCA
>CAYZLU010000271.1:0-3733 GCA_964479285.1 uncultured Planctomycetales bacterium
GGTGGTATTAGAATAAAGAGCACGAGACAACTCAGGTTTATCATGGATGCCATCGATATATCCTTTATGGAGTGTCCACCCAAGATTGTTATCTAAACGTCCATTATCGAAATGTTTATAAGGATAAGAAAGATGCCCTGAGGATGGCTGGGCAGAATTCTTAGCAATATCGTCATTTACTGCTTGAAGGGCCGCGGCATACAAGGCCGGGCATATAACTTTCAATTGCGTTACATTTGGTGAAATATTTAAAAAACGCCTGACGTCATCTTTAATCTCCTGGATCCTGGCGAAAGCATAGGTATCCTGGTCCCCGGAGTTAGACGCCTTATGTGGTCCCACCCTGATTATTTGATCCAAATGGTCTAGCGCTTCTCTTCTAAAAAGTACGTCCCAAATTTTTCCTTTGACCCTGTCATTGTTATCAGCCTTGCGTTCATTGTACATTTGAGAAAGCCTGTTTCTAGGCCATTTCAACATCCCTTTTAACAAACGGCCCTTAGCAGGTGCATTATCAGGAAGATTATCAAGAATGTCATAAATAACGTTCTTGCTTTTATCCAACGACATCCCTGGATAAACCGTTGAAGAGTTAAAATCTTCTTCAGTTAAATTGGTAGACTTTGGACCTGAAGTAGAAAACACTATGTCACCTAAATATTGAATGGCAAATTCAACAATGAGCTCTCTATTACTTGTATAAATTGTATTAATGAAAAAAGGGATGGCAGCTTCTTTGAAATCTGTCATGCGTATAAAAGCATCCTGAATATCATTAATATCATCCGAGGTCTGGATAATGCCCTCAAGACTTCTCATGTCCCCTGCATTATTTAGATATTGTTCCTGGATTGCTTGCATTGATACGCGGCGCGTGGCAGGGTTAGAATCATGGGCAAGATTTGCCATGTTACTGGCTGTCGATCCGCCTTGCATCCGTGTCAACGCCGTTGGATCATCAGCAAAAGAAGGAGCACTATCCTGGCCTGCTTTGGCAGACGGCAAAAGAGTAACACCAAGGGCAAAAATCAAAAAAAGCGTCCTGGACAACAAGGGCAGTGATAATTGTGCCTTGTCGTTGCTCGTGGATATTGACCCAGGTGAAGGGGCTTGCACTATCAAATCATAAGCATCAGGGACCCCAAGGCGCTCTAAATTCTTGATTGCCTCAAAGACCTGTTCTTTTAACAAATTCTCTTTATCTTTAGCTTTGCCATAATCAACTTCTGCTTGGGCCAAAGCCGGCAATTCTTCATCAACCTGTGGATCATATCTCAAGGTATTGACCCTATCAAGCTCATCTTGTGCCGCTTTTTTGGCCTTGGATAAATCACCAGGTTTGCCATCTTTATCTAATAATAAAAGTTTAAGCGTACCTACAGTGCTGTCAAAATTAGTTATGTCTTGATTCCCTTCATCCCCAAATTCTAAATCAGCAACAAAGGTCCCGAACCTAGCGGCCTGCTCTTTTATGCTCCCATCAGGATCTCTGATGACCATATTACCTAAGGCAAAATAATTAGACCCGGCCTGCTGTTTTGTTTTATTAAATTCTGCCCCAGGAAAAAGGTCAATGGGAGAAGCAGCACCAGGGTTAAGAGCAGACAAAAGAGACCCAAATGAAAAATCATATTTACCATTATTAATGTGCGCCAGCTCTGCCCTTTTCCTTTCTTCCTCTCCTGTATAAATGGCCAATCTTAAATCTGGATTAATGCTGTCAGCATTTGATAATATACCGTAAATCTTTTTAACCGTATCTCGGCCCCACATCGCTTTATTCAGGCCTTTAGTCCCATATATGGCGTTTATGAATTCATCTTCTCCGAGATCACGGAATAAAGATTGCACTTGATAATTCCCATCTGGTCTGAGGCTTACAAATTTATTTTTAAGTAAAACCTCCCATATTTCACCGGCATCCACACTCATTTTTGCGTTTTCAAAAACTTGTCGTAAAAGAATGCCATAGGCTCTTATTTGCGCTTTCCATTGGTCTATTTGTGATTGTCCTGGCAAAGAAAACCTGGCATTAAAAGGGACATCCGGGACCTCAGATCCTGTTATCAAGTAGCCAGAATTGTGAAGCTTATCCATTAAATCATTTCTTGCCTTTGTCAAATCATCGAGATTAGAAGGACCACCTCTTGAAGGATCAATAGTTTTTTCAAGATTTTGCCTTTCTTCTGTTTTAATCTGCCCTGCTTTTTCTAAATCCAGGGCCCTTTGGCGGGTATAATCTAAAGAAGGCTGTAAGGCCTGCCATGCTTGTATTTGCTGGGTCAGCCTTGCAGCTTCAATCCAATCAGAACTTGCCTGATAACTTCTTTGCTTGAGTAAAGAATCAGCGCGTGCTGTGGCTTCCCTTGTAAATATCTTATTTAGCCGCACTTCCTGGCGAAGTTTTCCACGAATCTGATTCTTTTCAATGCTGTTACCTAAAAAGCTGAATATCCCTTTTTTAAGCCAATCTAAAGGATTTAAGCTCAACAACGATATTGAAGCTGTTGCCCCCTGAGCGCTTCCTGTGACAGATATCATGGGTGTTCCATTGTAAAAACCTGCATTGAGCGTCACACGGTCTTTTAAAGGAAGAGTTTCTTGTAATTTATTTACTTTTTCAATGGTCTGCAAGGCCATGTTTTTTAAATCGTTGTTCGCGACATTGGTTTGTAACTGATTAAGATTAAACCTATTTCCCTGGGGCGTGAAATAATCAGGTATGGGGTTAAAAACAACACTGGATACGGGAACGGTTTGATTGGGCGGGACGTAAAGCTCTTTGGCAAATGTCTCCGGATCATCTATGGGCGGCGGCGGACTTGAAGGAGGGCCTGAGGCCTCAGAAAGTTCAGGATGATTTCCAGCGGCTAATAATTCTAACGCGATTGATTTTTCCTTATCTGTTAACGGCACAACTTGTACCGGCAGGTCTTTCTGCAAGGTGCATGACGGATTGACCACTTTAACATCAATGGAAACCTTACCTCCCAAATTATTATCTGAAGAACTATAATAATCCCCAACATTAGTCACTGTCCCTATATAACGCCTTCCTTTGGGGTCTATAACAAGAATAGGATCATTGATTTTAATTCCATTGCTTCTATCCAAGACAATGGGATGGTTAGTGTTTTCTTTGGTATCCCCCAAAAAGACCGTACCGTCGAAAACGCGGACGAGCGTCGCACCAACTCCAAGATCAAGGCCTTGATTTTGGGCTGACCATGTGACAATACCACTAATTGGAGAATTAATTTTACTGCGATCAATGCCATCTTGGACAATTTTTAACTGTGCCAACGAATCACTTTGCTCAAGATACAACTTATTCATATCTGGGTTTGTCGTATACACCGCATCCCCGGATCTTGTGGAGGATTGACTGATTTGAAGTCCAATATTATGCATCCGCTTAATGATTCCATCCCGTACTTTTTCATTTTCTGAGGTATCTACCTGGGCCAACGGATAATTAGAACGTATAAAATCCCCTTGATTGACCCATATTTTTGGCTGTCCCTCCAACGTATTTGTGACAGGAATTTCATGGACCCTGTTAACCGGAACTGCTGTCTTGTCACCTGTCCCTTTTAAAGAATAAAGTCTTTTAGAATGAGGGTCTGAAGGTTGATGAAAATAGACTGATACACTTACTGGATCTCCTTCATGTATAGGATGTTTAGAAGGAGATGGGGTCACAATCACACTAAGGACCGCCCAAAAAGGCGAG
>CAYZLU010000272.1:0-3732 GCA_964479285.1 uncultured Planctomycetales bacterium
TGCCACATTTGCTGGACACGGAACGGTTGCCATGCTTGGCCGTGGCCATACCGCTGGCCGCCACCACAAAAGCCGTAACGGTAGAAATATTGAAAGTGTCCCTATGGTCCCCACCTGTACCGCACGTATCCAGGATTATTTCATGACTGGTTCTGACCGGCACCACAAATTTACGCATGATGAGGGCGCTGGCGGTGATTTCTTCGACTGTAGGCCCCTTTTTATTTAGGGCCAGCAAGAAACCCTTGATTTCGTCTAAAGGGGCGTGGCCGGACATGATCAATTCCATGATCACGGTGATCTCATCATGACTAAGATTTTCCCCTTGCTCAATCTGTAGGATATAATCACGCATCATAGGTGGAGAAAATTCTTGAGGATGTTCATTCCCTGTTTGGTCAAAATTGATTCCGGATGGAATTGAACGCCATAGACAGGAAAAATCTTATGCTGCACACCCATGATTTCCCCATCGTCAGTGGTTGTCGCCGTGACTGTCAAGCAGCCAGGAACATGCTTGGGATCAATGACCAAGGAATGGTAACGGGTGGCTTCAAACGGATTCGGCAAACCTTTAAATAATCCTCGGCCATTATGTTTAATCATCGAAGTTTTGCCATGCATCAATCGTTGAGCATTGATGACCTTGCCGTTAAAGGCATACCCAATGCCCTGGTGTCCCAGGCAGACCCCTAAAATAGGGATTTCAGGGCCCAATTGTTTGATGATATCAATAGAGATACCCGCATCTTCCGGCCGTCCGGGCCCCGGGGAGATGACGATTTTCTTTGGCTTCATCTTACGGATTTTTGTGATGGTCAAAGCATCGTTACGATATACCTGAACATCTGCCTTGAGCTCACCAAAATATTGCACAAGGTTATACGTAAATGAATCATAGTTGTCAATCATGAGAATCATAAACTATCCTGTTGTTGTCATTCCCGAATGCTTCTGTCGGGAATCCTGAGATTGCTCAAACCCCTGGACCCCCGATAAAAACATTCGGGGGTGACAGCTCATGGTTATTCTTATTCCTTCTCCCTGTAAACCTTAGCACCGATACCAGCCAATTTTCCATCCAGATCTTCATAGCCGCGGTCAAGATGATAAATACGGTGGATTTCAGTCTTCCCATGTGCCACTAGGCCTGCAATGACCAAGGCAGCCGAGGCACGCAGGTCTGATGCCATAACAGGCGCTCCATATAAATGTTTGATCCCCTCAACAACAGCTACACCGGCATCGCGGCGGATCTGTGCTCCCATACGGTTAAGTTCAGCTATATGCATAAATCGATCCGGGAATACCCTGTCGGTGATGATGCTGACCCCCGGCGTGATGGCCATCAAGGCCATGTACTGTGCCTGCAAATCCGTGGGAAAACCAGGGTGGGGATGGGTGACAATATTGGCCGGACGCAAAGTTTTCTTGGACCTAACGCGTATGTCTGCTCCATCTTTGTGCAATTCAACTCCAATCGATTGCAACTTATCGACCAATGCCAATAAATGGTTATAATGCGCGTCTTTGACTAAAATATCACTCTTAGCCGCCGCGGCAAGAAGCAAGAATGTACCGGCTTCAATGCGGTCCGAACCCATCTTGTAACTGATACCGTTTAATTTTCGCACACCATTGATCACGATCCGGGGGGTGCCATACCCTTCGATCTTCGCACCCATACCGCTTAAAAAATTCCCCAAGTCTTCAATCTCAGGCTCACATGCTGCAGACTCTATAATAGTCTCTCCATGGGCCAAAGCAGCGGCCATCATCACATTTGCAGTGGCCAACACCGACGATCCAAAAGTGCCCCCTAAATACATCTGTGAACCCTTGAGTTTATTAGCCACCGCGTTGACATAGCCTCCTTCAAAATCCGCTTTAACACCTAAGGCCATGATCCCCTTCATATGCAAATCTATAGGACGCACACCAATAACACAGCCTCCTGGCATTGACACCTTGGCTTTGCCCAACTTGGCAAGCAAAGGCCCTAAAACGCAAAAAGAACCGCGCATGGTTGAAACTAATTTATAATCCGCCATATGATTGTTCACACTGCCGGAAATGACCACTTTTTGAGCGCTGATGTCAACTGTCTTGCCTAATGAGCGAAGCAGTTTGCACATGGTCAAGGTATCGCGCAATTTGGGGATATTACGGATTTCACAAACCCCATCTGTTAAAAGGGTCGCTGCTAAAATCGGCAAGGTCGCATTCTTCGAGCCGCTGACTTTAATTTCACCCTTGAGGGGCTTGCCGCCTTCAATGATAAATTTTTCCATGAAAACCTCTTTCTAATTCAAACTCTAAATCCTAAATTCTAAACTCTAAACAAAGACCAAAATTCCAAACTCTAATTACCAAAATATTTCGATCTTTTGAATCTTGGATCATTTGAGTTTCTTTAGAATTTAGAGTTTAGGATTTAGAATTTAAAATAACCTTAATAACTCTCTCCCGTCCTGCCAAATCTTGAATAATCTCTATATCTGAAAAATCTCCTTGTTCTTCCACGAGCTTTTTAAGGGCTTCTGCCTGCCCGTCGCCAAACTCCATCATAAGACAAGCTCCTCTTCTTAGCAAGCAAGGAGTATATTTTATAATATTCCGGTAAAAATTCAAACCATCTGTCCCACCATCCAGGGCCATGGAAGGCTCTTGTTGGACATCCCGTGGCAAACTGCACAGCTGGGCTGTGGGGATATATGGCGGATTGGAAATCACCAAATCAAATCGAAGATTCTTCACTGCACTCAGGATGATATTCTCAAACAATATATCTCCCTGAATAAATTGTATACGGTCCTCTAGCTTGTACTGCCTGGCATTGACCCTGGCCACCTCAAGGGCCTGCGCTGAAAGATCAATGCTGACAATTTGGCAATGCGGAACAAATTTGGCCAGCGCTATGGCAATGTTGCCTGACCCAGTACCTAGATCAAGGGCACACCCACCCTTAAAACATTTGAGCGCCGCGTCAACCAATTGTTCGGTCTCAGGCCTGGGGACCAATACCGCTGGATTGACCGCTAACTCCAGACCCATAAAATTGCACGTGCCTAAAATATACTGCAAAGGCTCACCAGCCTGACGTCGGCACTTAAAATCCTCAAATTGCTCTTGCTGAAAAGAAGTTAGTGTTGGTTTATTAAGGGCCAAATCAATAGACCGGCATTTCAAAATATGCGTGAGGATAATTTCGTCTTCTGTCATTTGTATTAATAAATAGGGGACAGCGCCCTATTTTTAAAAATAGGGCGCTGTCCCCTATTTTTCGACCTGCTCTTTTAGGTCTTTTTCAGCGGCCATGAGGGCATTGGTCAATTCGTCCATGTCGCCATTTAGAATGCTCTCTAACTGGTGGCTGGTATAGCCAATGCGATGGTCGGTCACACGGCGGTCTGGAAAATTGTAGGTGCGGATCTTTTCGCTGCGGTCGCCGGAACCTACCTGGGACCTGCGCAACGCTGATTCTTTCTGAAAAGCTTCCTGCTGCATATGGTCCAAGATACGGGCACGTAAAATACGCATCGCCTTGGCCCGGTTTTTAAGCTGGGAGCGCTCATCCTGGCAAACAACCACCGTACCTGTCGGTAAATGGGTGATACGCACCGCAGAATCTGTTGTATTAACACTTTGCCCGCCAGGGCCGGAAGAGCGGTACACATCAATTTTCAGGTCTTTGGGATTGATTTCAAGGTCAATCTCTTCAGGCTCAAATAA
>CAYZLU010000273.1:0-3714 GCA_964479285.1 uncultured Planctomycetales bacterium
CCCGTCGGAGCGCCTGGCACTATATTAGGCGTGACACTGCTTGACGCAGTTGACGCAGCACCCGGTCCTGTAGAATTACTCGCAACTACAGTAAATGTATACGCTGTGCCATTAGTTAACCCTGTGACTATTATCGGACTCGATGCGCCGCTGCCTGTCAAACCACCTGGAGATGACGTCACAATGTACGATGTAATCGCGGCACCCCCGTTAGACGCGGGTGCGCTGAAACTCACGGTAGCCTGGGCATTCCCAGCTACTGCAGTTACTGTCGTAGGAGCTCCAGGTACCCCTGCAGCTATTGCGTTGGCTTCAGCAGAATTTAAACCTTCAATTCCCGCAGTGTTTACCGCGCTAACCACATAATAATAAGTGGTCCCGTTGGTTAATGATGTATCTGTATAATTGGTCGACGTTACCGCACCGCTGGTGGATACGGTTGTATACGATGATCCGCTGACAGTCGATCTTTTGACATTATACGATGCTGCACCAGCACTTCCTGTCCAATTTAAATTTACGCTTCCATTACCACCCGTGGCCATCAATCCTGTGGGTGCCGTGGGACCAATGAGATCATCGTATAAATTCGCACCGTTAAAAGAACCTAAACCTGTGGCATCATCATAACCCGCCTCAGCTGAATAGAAACTATTAGTACCTGTACTTATATCGTGAAAATCGCTTGAATATCTGCTGCTTTGCGCCACCTGATATAACACCGGATTAAGAAAACCAATGACTGATTGGCCTGCAATCACCCTGCCTTGATTCACTCGGGATATAAACGCAGCCCAGATGGGCGTTGCCACGCTCGATCCCGCCACGGGATACCAGCCCGCAGGTGGTAGATCAGAAAAATAAAAACCATATTGTACCGCGGGGTCTGCCGAAAACACAACATCAGGGACATTACGTGATGTCTTTGATACCGCGGATAAATTAGAAGCATGTGAAGCTGCTGTCGTTTGAAAATCCGGGATGGAAACATAACTACTGATTCCTCCTCCACCATAAAGAGAAGCTGATTCACTGCCATATGATTCACTAGGTGTTCCCGGGTTATTGACTGCCACTAAACTGATGCCGACCCCTGTGATATGCGGGTCAGAAGCAGGATCGTCGACAGATAATATGCCGCTGGCGGCATTTCCCTGAACGGTGCAGGAAGGCGGAAGGGTCCCGCCATCGCAATTATCATAAGCGCCGGCATCTCCGGCCGCAGCAAAGATAGTCTGTCCCTGGGCCGCCATTTCTGAAAATATCGCATGGTCATAAAAAGGGTACGAGTCAGCCTCATCCGTTCCCCATGAACAGCTGATAACAGTCGCTAAAACATTGCCGTCTGAATCAGTGTCTGTGGCCATCTTGTCCCACTGGTCGATCCATCCTGAATCTGTGTCAGTTGTCTCATAAACGAGAATATTGCTGATCCCAGGGGCAATGGCTGCTGCTATATCAATATCCAATACAACTTCTTCCGTATTGCTCCCAGCTGACCCGTCAGCCCCATCAGCAGTATCAATAATATTGGTCAACGTCACATGGGGAATGCTATAATAATCTTCATAGGTCGTAACATCACCTGCCGTATACCCATCTAATTCATAAAGTGCCAGTCTTTGACCGCTGCCTGTAGAAGGAACTGAGTTGAGGTTATAGATATCCGCGACATCGATGGGCCCAAAGCTTCCGCCAAAACCTAAATACGATATATTTTGGGGTTTAGCCGGAGGGTTTGCTTGTGGTTTTACATTCATTCTAGGAAGAAAAACTCCATTGAGCCTAAAAACCTCCGTTGGTAAGGCAGTTGTTGCGGGGGTATTAACACTTATTGGAGTTTGGGTGTTCGTCAGTAATTTACCTCGAGAAAAATGTCGATGATGCCGTTTCTTTTTATTGTTCAAACCAGCAATCCAAGGTATTTTATTTGCCACTTGCGATGAAATGGTGGGATTTTCCCCAGGAGCATAAAATGTTGTCCCATCTTTTTCTTTATAAAGATTGATATGCAGATTAAGGGCTGATTCAACTGTTGACACCTTGGCTGAGGCAGCAATAAAAAGCCTGCTTTTTGATAGACCTTTAACCTTAAATCCTTGGGATTTAAGGTAGTTTGAAACCGTGATAAAATCTGTTGAGGATGCCCCGAACATCGAAGCAAATTGGCTAGGTGTCAAAAATTGATGATAGTTAGGGCTTGCAGGGTCATATAGCCCTTTAATAAAATTATCCAATCCAACGGGGTCACTGGATGGTAGACCGACCTGGACTTCGAGCATTCGACTTGAATCAGCGTGGGCTATCCTGGGTGCTGAGCCGGTTTCTACTACTTGAGGAACGAGCTTAAGCAGTGTTTTACTGCCATCGGGATTCATTTTAAAATAATTTGCCAAATTCTTCTCTTGAGCATGCGATGAAGTACCCAAGAGAACGAAAGCAGCCATAAAAAATATGCAAACCTTACCTGTCATTTCAGAAAACTTCATGGTAATCCTCCCTTGATATGCAACATGACACCCAGTTGCCCATCTTCGAGCATTTTCCCTCTATTAAAGTATGTCATATATTTTAATAAAAACAATAGGCAGAGAGCAATTTTTAATGAAAATTTGACTTGAAAGTAAATGGACCTTGACTCATTACAAAATTTAAAATACTATTTATTGAGGCCATTAATTATTAAATCTAAGGAAATGAACTATGATTACATGGGAAGAAAAATATTCCACAGGCGTGGCTGAGTTGGACAAACAGCACAAAAATTTATTTCAATACACCAATGATCTGGGGGAATTTGTCAACAATAACACTGTTTCAAAACAGACAACCGATAGAATGATGCGCTTTCTTGGACAATATATCAAAGTCCACTTCAACCATGAAGAAACATGCATGTATAAGAACCTCTGCCCTGTCGCAGCAAAAAACAAAGATGCCCATCAAAAATTCATCCAACAATTTAAATCGACGGAAGAAAGAATCAAGGACGAAGATTCCAGCGACAAGGCCCTTGGGGAATTACACCATTTTCTTGAAACATGGCTTGTTGAACACATCTGCAAAATAGACACCCAGCTAAAAACCTGTGTGCATTAGCAAAGCACCTGCTTTAAATTGGCCAAACCCTCTTCGAATTGACCGCCAATCATCTTATCGCAGTCCATCATCAAACCCATTGCCTTGCTCATGAAATTCTTTTTGCCAAACATGCTCCACGTTACCACCGTTTGATTATTTTCAGGCCTGAAGGTGAACTCAGCAGTGTTAACGGCAGCAAAGGGCCTAAAAAATTCGACCTTGATCCTAATCAACTCACCGGGACGGCTCTCGATAATCGTATTGCTCCCCTCACCGATCTTATTATTTCCTGACCATTTAAAGACAGCACCTGTTCCCGCTGATGGCCCATCGAAAGAATTTTTGGCCGCAGGATCGAATTTCACCCAAGGGGACCAGCTTACCCAATTATGAAAATCATTCACTTGCTCAAACACCTTTGATGTCGAGGCTGATATGGTGATTGACCGCGCGTAGCGAAAATCAGATGACTGCATTGCTACAACTATGACAAGGACAAAAATGGCAACTACCAAACCAATGATGATATATTGAACCATGCTTACTCCTCTTTGCGAAGCAAATGGTGGAGGTGCCGGGAATTGAACCCGGGTCCTTGAGTCTCGTAATATAAGCGTCTACATGTGTATTTTG
>CAYZLU010000274.1:0-3712 GCA_964479285.1 uncultured Planctomycetales bacterium
CTGCCGCTCACTGCGGCAGGCAGGTTATCAAGTTTGCAATAGTATAAACTCGGGGAGGACGGGTGGGGGGGGGACAAGCTATTTTTACCACAGACTATTTACAAGAGCTGGACAAAATCACAAGCAAGTACGAGCAAAAGCGCGCTGCACTCTTGCCTTTGCTGCATTGTGTGCAGGAAAAGGAAGGGCTGATCACACCCGAAGCCGAACAAAACATTGCTGAGTATCTGGATGTTCCTGTGGTGCATGTCCATGAGGTTGTTTCTTTTTATCATTTGTTCCACCAGAAGAAAATCGGCAAATGCCATTTTTCAGTCTGCCAAACCACGGCTTGCGCTTTGCGCGGGGCCGATGAAATCATTGAGTATATCCAGGAAAGGTTAAAGGTCAAGCCTGGGGAGACGACACCCGACGGAAAATTCAGTTTCGGTATCGTCGAATGCCTGGGGGCTTGTGAGCTGGCGCCGATGATGCAGTGCAACAAAGAGTACAAAGGTTTCTTAAGCAAAAAGGTGATTGACGAATTGATCGATAAACAATAATTATGGAAAAAATCGTTACACGACATTTTGGCCAAAATAATTCGCATCGCCTCGAGACTTACCTTAAAGATAAGGGTTATGAAGCCGCCCGCAAGGCCCTGACCCAGATGACGCCTGCCCAAGTCATTGATGAGGTCAAGAGGTCCAATTTACGCGGGCTTGGCGGTGCCGGGTTTCCGACGGGTACGAAATGGAGCTTTATCCCCCAGACCAACCCAAAGCCCAAATATTTGGTCATCAATGGGGACGAAGGAGAGCCAGGGACATTTAAGGACAAATATATTTTTGAATTAGACCCTCACGCTCTCCTTGAGGGCATCATCATCACTTGTTATGCCATTGGAAGCCATAAGGCCTATATCTATATCCGTGGAGAATACATCAAATCATTGCAGACAGTGCAAGGCGCGATTGATGAGGCCTACAAGGGTGGTTTTTTAGGGAAAGGGATCATGGGCACCGGCTTTGATATTGATGTGGTCGTCCATCCTGGCGCCGGTGCTTATATCTGCGGTGAGGAAACGGCCCTTTTGGAGTCTCTGGAGGGGAAAAAAGGTTTCCCTCGCCTTAAACCCCCGTTCCCTGCGGTGGTAGGCTTGTTCGGCTGCCCCACCGTCATCAATAACGTAGAAACCATTGCCTGTGTGCCGCCCATCATTAACAAAGGCGCTGAATGGTATGCGAAATTAGGCAGCGAAAAGAACGGGGGCAACCGTTTGTTTTGTGTGAGCGGCCATGTCAATAAACCAGGTGTTTATGAGCTTCCCAACGGAACGACATTACGTGAGATCATCTATGATCATGCAGGAGGCATCCCCAATGGCCGCAAACTTAAAGCAGTGATCCCGGGAGGCATTTCAGCCCCGATTTTAACACCGGACCAAATTGACGTGAAAATGGATTTCGATTCCCTTAAAGCCATTGGTTCCATGGCAGGTTCAGGCGGGATCATTGTCATGGATGAGACCACGGACATGGTCTGGGCCGCGATGATCGCCGCACGGTTTTTTGCCCATGAATCCTGCGGCCAATGTTCTCCCTGCCGTGAAGGCAGCGGATGGGTGTATAGAAATATCAAAAGGCTTTATCATGGCCATGCGCGGCCCCATGATTTGAACAATCTCCCAGGGATTGTCAATAATATCGGCGGCAATACGATTTGCGCTTTTGGGGACGCAGTATCGATGTCAGTCGGCAGTTATGTGACCAAATTTCGCAGTGAATTTGAAGCTAAAATTAAGTCCGTTCAGCCGGTATAAATCATAGAAGAGAACGTATGCCTAATTTGACCATTGATGGAAAACTAGTAGAAGTCCCTGCCGGAACAACAATCATCCAGGCTGCGGACAAATTAGGGATTGATATTCCCCGTTATTGCTATCATCCCGCACTTCCTGTGTCCGGCAATTGCCGCATTTGCATGGTGGAAGTCGAGAAACAGCCCAAACTGCAGATCGCTTGTTATACGCCTGTGACCGATGGGATGGTGGTGAGGACAAATTCTCCCAAGGTCCTTGAAGTCCGTAAAACCGTATTGGAATTTTTATTGGTCAATCATCCGGTGGATTGCCCTGTCTGCGACCAAGCGGGTGAATGCAAGCTCCAAGATTATTACATGGACCATGGCCAGTATGACAGCCGCTTGAGTGATGTGAAGGTCAAGAAAGAGAAGAAGGCTTTTTCAATCGGGCCCACTGTCATGCTAGACCAGGAACGCTGCATCCTTTGCACCCGCTGCGTGCGTTATGCGGACAATATCACCAAAACCAGCGAATTCGGGGTCTTCAGCCGCGGAGATCATTCCCAACTGGATGTTTATCCGGGACGTCAGTTGGACAATAATTATTCTGGCAATGTCGTTGATATCTGCCCTGTTGGCGCTTTGACGGACACGGATTTTCGTTTCAAATGCCGGGTCTGGTATTTAGCCAAGACCAAATCAGTTTGTCCGGGCTGCAGCATGGGATGCAATATCACCGTCGAATGGGACAAGATGCGGCCGCACCAACACAAGAAGGCAAGGGTCATGCGTCTTAAACCCAGGCATAACCCTGAGGTCAATGATTATTGGATATGTGACAAGGGCCGCTATAATTACCGTTTTATTGATGAGAACAGGATACAGCACCCCCAGCATAATAATGATTTAATTTCATGGGACCAGGCCACCGGCATGATTACCCAAATCATCAAGCCGCTGAAAGATTCAAATCGTACCAGTAGGATCGGTGTCATTGCCTCGGCCCAGTTGACCAATGAAGACCTTTTTATCGTCCGTAAATTTTTTAAGGAGAACCTGCGTGGAGCGCAAGTGGATTTCAGGGTCCCTGAAAAACCAGGGGACAGTGATAACTTTCTTATTAAAGCAGACAAGAACCCTAATACAGCAGGAGCTTTGAACATCCTCCAACCTGATGCAGACGCAGGTCAGATCGTGCAAAAAGCCCTTCAGGGTGAGATTGATCTCTTGTATGTCTTTGGCCATGATCTCGTCAAACTATTTGGCAAGGAGACTGTTGGGCAAATAGCAAAGAAGGTGAAACTTTTTGTCTTTCAGGGCAGCAATGTCAATGATACCTGCGGGCATGCGCATTTGAACCTTCCCAGCAGTGTTTATGCGGAAAAGACAGGGACATTTATTAATTGTCAAAATAAGGTCCAGCGGATTTGGCCGGCATTCTTGCCCTTAGCAGAATCAAAAGATGATTGGGAAATTATTTCTTTAATCAGTTCTAAATTAGGCGTGCCGTTAGCTTATCAACATTCCCAGGAAATCTTCAAGGACATTGCCGCAACGCTTGCGCCATTTGCCGAAATGACCTATGAAAAGCTTTCCGATAAAGGGATGTTATTAAAGTAATTCCCCTCCCTTGATGGGAGGGGTCAGGGGAGGGTGATAATCGACGAGAGTCGGTTAATGGACAGCAATGAATGACATTCTGATCAAATTTATTTTAAGCGCTGGCACCTTGTTTATCATGTTTAACATCGCCGGGCTTTTGACCTGGGTCGAGCGCAAGCAAAGCGCTGTCATGCAAGACCGCATCGGGGCCAACCGTGCTTCTATTTTTGGTTTTAAGGCCATGGGCATGTTTCACGCGCTTGCTGACGTGCTTAAAATGCTCAGCAAGGAAGAATTCATCCCTGAGGGCGCCAATAAATTCTTATTC
>CAYZLU010000275.1:0-3698 GCA_964479285.1 uncultured Planctomycetales bacterium
GGGCGGATGGCGAAAGAGGAGAAAAAAGTCGGCACGGACATTACAAGCACCGTCACCACGATGGAAGGTGGTATGAGCACGATGAAGTTATCGTTCATAGTGCCCCGAGTATCCAGGTGAACCTTTAATAGAACCCATGGATTTGAATCTCAGGAGCATTATTTAATGTCTATTGAGACAATATTACTATTTATAGTGATTGCTATATTTGTAATGTCTACTCCTACTTGGCCGTTTAGATAGCCTAAATCAGTTTTGGATGTCCGTATGCCAGGTGGCATCAGTGGATTTGCACTTCAAAAAGTCGTGATAGTTAGACAACTGTTCATTCCCATTGTCTTTATCACTTCTTGTGGGACTATTACCATGAGTGTGAAAGCAATGAAAGCTGGGGCTATAGATTTTCTTCCTAAGCCATTCACAGAGAAAAGACTGCTTAACGCCATTGAGATCGCCATTGTTAAGAACAAAGTCCAAATTAAGCAACAAAAAGAAAAGGCCAAGATAGAGGGACATATTAATACACTTTCACCCAGGGAATTGGAAGTTTTTCGTTTAGTGATTCAAGGAATGGTCAATAAAACAAATTGCCTCAAAGCGGGCATCCCTACCTTTAAAGCCTAATCATCCGTCGCTGTTTTATTATACCATAGTCTAATTGATTAATTTTATCTAATTTTCTAAAATGCCGTTATAAATTTGGAAAAGGGTCAAATAAAAGGGGGTAAAGATAATGAAAAATAGAAAAATCGCCATCATTGATGAAGATAAGAATGTAATAGGAGAACTAAATGAAATCTTAAGTTTTTGTGGATACACATCGGTCCCGATATTCGATCCATTTTTTGCCGTGGATACCGTCATTTTGAATAAACCGGATCTTATTTTAATGGAATTAAAAATTCCACGACAAAACGGATTTGAACTTACCCATACGATTAATCGTGTCTTCGAAGCAAAAAAGGTCCCCATAATAGCAATGTCAGAAACTTACAGAGATGAGTTTCGTTGGCTATTGGATTTTTGCGGTATAAAAAGGTGGATTAAGAAACCATTCCATCCCCTTAACTAAATTTGGGCATTAGAGAATGAAATTGAGGAAGGAACTGAATTTGAGATAGAAAATCGTTTAGCAGGGATGGAAATTGTGGCGTAGAACTATTTCTCCTAAGAACAGGTGACAATGGCCTAGGAACTGTTAGTTACCTCTTCTTTCTACCTTGCCTTGTGTTTTTATAACACAAGGTAGGTAGATAAAATATCTAGACTTTGTCCGTCGCTTATTCTCATTAACCCTAAGTACAATTGATTCAAATAAGACCTCAACCTAAAATGACATTATGAATGAAACAGCAGAATTACCTCTTAAGAATTACAAAATGCCCTTAGAAGAAAAACAAATTTATATTTTAGATGACGACGAATCGGTTCTTCGTTCGCTTAAAATACTTATGGTTTCTTACGGCTTTGCAGTGGATACATTTTCTTCTGCGGAAGAATTCTTTAAAGCTGTACCAAACAGTGCCATAGGTTGTTTGATCCTGGACATTCACTTGCCTAGATTTAATGGGTGGGACACCATGCAAAATCTTACAAAAACAGGATATAGCCTGCCGATCATTGTTATTACGGCGGATAAAGATGACAATTTTAAAGAGAGGGCTTTAAAAGCAGGTGCAGTTGGATTTCTACAAAAACCATTTGAGGATCATTATTTGCTCCATATGGTTACCCAAGCATTTGATAAAACAGGAGGTCATAATGAAGAAAATAAATGAGCAGGATTTTGAAGATACAGAGGCGTTAGGTGTCTTAAAGGATAATTTCAGATTAAATACAACTGGTATAGATGATGACTTGGCCATAGATATTCAGGATGCTCTAGGCAGAGAAATGTCTTTATCACCAGTTCTTGATAATATTGAGGTTACAGTTGAAGGTGATATTGTGACTTTAGATGGAGAAGTATACAGGGAAGAGGAAAAGATAACGGCAGGTGATATAGCAATGGCTTTTGCAGGAGAAGATAATGTAAATAATTTTCTAAGAGTTGTAAATAAGGCGAGATGAAAGTATTAAACACAGGAGGGTTTAATAAGAATGAAAGAAGTTATTAAAGAATTAATTCTTGTATTCATCTTAAGTTCATTTGCAAATTGTTAAAAAGACTACTGGAAACATAATTTTTAGACCTTAACGAATATTAACAAGGAGGCTCAATATGGGTTATAAGAAGATAGCAGTGTATGGCATTTATCCTAACCGTTCAGTGGTTGAAAAAGCGGTCGATCAATTAAAGACGGCGGGATTTAGTAATTCAGATATCTCGGTGCTTTTTCCTCAGGATGGAGGGAGTAAAGAATTTGCTATTGAAAAAGCTACTAAAGCGCCTGAAGGTGCTACAAAAGGAGCTGGTACAGGTGCAGTTATCGGTGGTGCTTTAGGATGGCTCGTAGGTATCGGTACACTAGCTATTCCGGGTGTTGGGCCTTTTATTGCCGCAGGACCTATTATGGCTACACTTGCAGGAGCTGGTGCTGGAGGTGTTGTGGGTGGGATTGCTGGAGCATTAATAGGAATGGGTATACCGGAGTACGAAGCAAAACGTTATGAAGGCCGTATAAAGAAGGGCGGCATTTTACTTTCTGTACATGCTGATGATAATGAATGGAAAGACAAAGGTAAGGAAATATTGAAACGTACAGGTGCTGAAGACATTGGCACCAAGGATGAAGCCCATTCCGAAGAAAAAGTAAGCGTTTAATGATTGTTTAAGTTTGGGGGTGCACTTGAGGCCAGTCTCAGGTGCGCTTCCCACCAACCGGAGGATGGTACAGTTGCAATGACGACGACCCATTAAAAAGGGCAGGGTGCGGAAATAGGTACCAAAGGGAAGAATTATGAGAATTAAAATTATTATGTTTTTAATTTTGGGAATCAGCACAGTAAATGTTTGTTTTGCGCAATCAGATTCTATTAGTATAGATTACTTCATTGGTGGTGGGTTTGTTATGGGAAATATCTCCAATATGGCGGGATTAAAATTGCCAGCCGTGAATATAAATGTTTTAAAAGCGGGTGATTCAACATCTTTGACAGCGGGCCATCAAATATATGTGGAGGCGGAGCCACCTGATGGGGCTTCAATTATGATCTCGTCAGAACCTGTGATAATTCAAAATCAAGTCAGTAAAAACATTTTCACGGCTAATATTTCCAATGATAGAGGGGGATATTCAATCGTGATTATTCAAAAAGTAGGCAATAGGATTATAGAGCTTCCAGGAAGGATTCCCACAGTAAGCGGAATATAAAGTACATTAATGAGAGTATTAATTACGCTTTTACTTTTATTTAGTTTTTGTTTTTCCACCAGTCTTCTAAATGCTGAGCAAAGTTCCTGGCAGTTAAGAAAAAACCTAGAGGGTATCCCTGTCTATACTCGAAAGGTTCTGGGTTCCCCCATTCTTGAGTTTAAGGCCAATGTTATAATCGATACGCCATTGTCTAAGGTAATAGCATTCTTTGAAGATGAGAAACAAATACGTCGCTGGTATTATCAATGTGTTCTTTCAAAGTTTATTGAAAATGACGGGCCTAAGCAGGAAGTCATTTATTTAATATTACATTTACCCTGGCCGGTTACCACCAGAGATTTTGTTTTTAAACGTACAAGATCCAAAGAATCTGCTCAGGGG
>CAYZLU010000276.1:0-3693 GCA_964479285.1 uncultured Planctomycetales bacterium
TCATTCTAAGTAATTCTTTTCCTCTTGCCATTTTTGTTCAGAGCGCGAATCAAAGCATACATCGGCCAAGAATTGTTTTTGCATCTTCGATACAGGTATATGATTTAGCAGATCGGACGTTTCGAGGACAAGCAGTTAAAGAGGATGACCTTCAATTGTCTTCTTCGCTTGAAGAATGGGTGAAGGGTATGGTTGAATTTTTGATTTTAATAGCTGCGAGATCCAAGTCTAATGAGAAAGATCAACAGGATATTGATGATTATATCGACTCGCATCAGCCACCGTCAGAATATGTTTCAAAATGGTACGCGGTATCCAAGATCGTTGGTGAGCGAATACTTGGACAGTATAATAATGGAGTGTCTTTGCGTTTTTCGGGGGTTTATGGACCAGGTTTTGATCCCCTTAATGAGGATATGTTGATTGACACGCCCCTGGAGCGCTGGGCAGTCCAAACTTTAAGGGGAGACAAAAAAATCATGTATCCTTTGTCAGCACCCAAAAATTTTATTTATATTGGGGATGCTGTTGAGGCTTTGAAACGGGCCGCGGTAATGGATCTTAAAGATGTAAAAGTTATCAATGTAGGTAGTCCGAAGATTGATAGCACAGAAGATGCGATTAAGTTCATTAGTGAGCAAACAGGTGTTCCTTCAGCTAACTATGAGGGGAAGCAAGGAGCAAATGGAGGTACACCAAGGCCAGCTTTTAATATAGATCGCATGGAAGACATTTTGCGAATGGATCCTAATCATTTGGTTTCCCTTGAGCAAGGGATCCAAAGCATGCTTGATTGGCTCCAAAAGAAGGATTCGACAAAATTGACCTGGACGAACAGATTCTTTGCCCGGACAGATCCTGCGATGAAAACACAACGTCAAGCAGATCAGGAGGATCTAGCGATGAAAGCAGAGGTCAGCGTACATGGGGCAGGGGATCGGGCGATGAATACTGGCCAATTCGGAATGTCTGACCAAGGGCAGCAGTTGCGCAGCGAAGACTCCGAAAATGTTGGTTTGAAAGTAAGTGTAAGAAATATGGACCGTATTACTAGAGAACGAGAAATTCTGCGTCTATTTGCCACTAGATTAATGAAACGTTTGCCTTTGGAAAGAAGTAATCCGCTTAATATTTTGCCCTCACCCTGGGAAAAATATTGGATGAAAGTCATATCAATCCCACCAAAAGAAGTGGTTCGTGATCCTAATGACCCGAAGTCAGGGATAATATCAAGGCTTTTTCAAGTTAATTATTATTTAAACCAATATGCTTCAAGAGAAGTTATTCTCGAGTTGATTTTTAGGGCCATCAATTCTCCAGCAATCAGTATTCATGAGTATGAGAACTATCTAAATAGGGCGCATAAAATGCTATTGATTGGGCGAGATCATAAAACTGTTTACCTTGGGTGGATTAGAGGGAAAGATAAAGATAAATTCAAAACCGAAGAACAAATAAAGAAATTCATTGATGATGTAATAATAGGTAATCACGATCTAGTATATTGGTACGTAGAAGAACAATTAGAAAAAAGCTTTAAAGAATTTCTTAAATATATTCATTTACCTTCAACGGCGAGTATACCAGAAGTTGTTCAGACCATAGCCGATTTTTATTATGTATCAATGATAGAGTATGAAGGATTCCCTTTTGGGGATGCTGGTGGAAATAATTCATTCTTTATGAATGTTGTCAACACTATGTTGAGATTAAAGAATCTTAATGGAATAAGTCACAGTAATTTTGATTTATCTAATGAACGCGTATCTTTTGAAACAGCATTTATGGAAGCTGTCATTGCCGCGAATCCAGCCCAAGTATCATCAAAAGTAAATTCTGTAAAATACGTTCAAAATAATGACGCCACAGGTGGTATCGATCTATCCAGGGCCAATGAAGTCCTACAAAACAAAAATAGTGGGATAGGGATCAAATTTCACAGAGACGCAGCCCAGCTTGCCAGATACCGAAACGCCCAGGGGTTTATGGTAGGGGACATTATAATCCAACCGCTTAAAAATCTTCCAGCTTGGCTTGGTATAAGCCAAGCCCAAACAGGCTCTCAAATGTTGGTTTCAACGTAACAAAAAGTATCTACCTGCTGCCGCCACGCTCGAACAACTTCAAGAGGTGCCGGGTTTTGCAGTTGGTGACATTACCATCCAGCTACTCAAAAGCCGTATAGATTTTCTTGGCGTGCAGAACTTGACATGGTCAAAATGTATGCTATAATTGATAATTATGATTACCAATTTAGGTATATAAGATTACCAAAAATATGAAGAATAAAGAGTATAAACATAGGGTAGTTAAAATTCTTGAAGACCGGCTAAGAGAATCTAGGTCGCATATTCAAATTATTTTAGGCCCGCGACAGGTTGGAAAATCTTGGGCCATAAAAGATGTTCTTCATGAAATTGCATGGCCGTATGTCTATGCGCTTGCGGATACCGAGAAATCAATACCAGGGACTGAGTGGATAACGCGGCATTGGTATGAAGCAAGGGACAAGGCGCAAGGCAAGAAAAAGGTTATATTGGTTTTAGACGAGATTCAGAAGATTAAAGAATGGTCGAGTGAGGTAAAAAGACTGTGGGATGAAGACACTTTTGAAAAAAGGGATATTTACGTGTGTTTGCTCGGATCATCAGCTCTTACTTTACAAAAGGGCCTATCCGAAAGCTTGATGGGACGATTTGAAACCATATGGTTTATGCATTGGTCATATACCGAATGTAGGGAAGCTTTTGGATTTTCTTTAGAAGATTATCTTTATTTTGGGGGGTATCCTGGGGGAGCCAAGTTTATACATGATCAAGACCGTTGGCGACAGTACATAATGGATTCCATCATTGAACCGGTTTTGACCAAGGACATTCCATTGCAGACGGAGGTTCGCAATCCAGCTCTATTAAGGAATTTATTTCTTTTGGCTTGTGACTATGCAGCACAAGAGCTCGCTTACAGGAAGATTCAGGGACAATTTAATGACGTCAAGAGTGTCGTTACTATCGCAGGCTATCAACGCATGCTTGAACAAACATATTTAATTTTGGGCCTTCAAAAATGGCATCTAAAAGATGTTTTAAAAAGAAATTCGTCTCCTAAATGGCTTCCGCTTAATTCCGGGCTTATTTCAGCTGTAGAGAACCGTTCTAAGGCAGAGGCCATGAAGGATACGGCTTATTGGGGGCATTTGGTTGAGGCTACTATTGGTGCTCATTTGGTAAACGATGGGAAGATTCATAATTATGAGATTTATTATTGGAGGGACAACAGAAATGAAATAGATTTTGTCCTTCGAAAAGGGGACAAAATATTAGGCATTGAGGTGAAAACTAATTTTGAGAAGCCGAGGAAGCAATTTCAATTATTTCTGCAGAAATTTCCCAAAGCGAGAGTCCTTCTTGTCGGCCTGGAAGGGATCAAAATCGAAGAGTTTTTAACGACACCCTTGGAAACATATTTGAAGTCGACATAGATTTGCCAGAAGAACGCAATCAATTTAACGTAAATAGACGTGAGCAAAATCCGCGACAAAATCCTCGATATTTTCAATGTTTATTTCTCAATTTCCTAAAGACCCAGGGAAATTTGCTCAGGGTGGCAAAATTATAACGAAATATGCTATATTTGGCCTATATGGGTCATTATTTACATATAAGAGCTAATATAGCCCTGGGGCTTATCTTT
>CAYZLU010000277.1:0-3664 GCA_964479285.1 uncultured Planctomycetales bacterium
GGAAAAGTTTATATGTAATATATCTAGGTGTCTATTGGCCTAGGAATTGACAATATAGACCCCGAATGATGATCTCTAACCGTTCTATCTCATCCCTCCTTTCTCGGTCAAGCTTGAAACCACCAGGGTGGAAAGATCCCTTCCCCTTGCTCCAACATAATAGGGTAAGGAGCGGGAAAAGGAATTCGGCAAAAAAGACCTGAAAAAAACGCTTCCTTGCCGAATTTTCGTTATTCTGCCATGGGCCAAAGCCAATGTCAAGAAAATTTTAATATGGAAATATGCTTTATGCCCATACCACCGTGGGGCGAGAGGCAGGATAGTATTAAATATTAAAATCTGGAAACAAAAGATTTGACAATGCAGGGGTTATTGATGATGTTCCCCATTATGATGTTTGATATCACGGCCTTCCACAATATAAACAACTTCTTCAGCAATATTGGTGGACAGGTCAGCGATTCGTTCCAAGTTATGGGCGATGCGCATCAAGGCCAAGGCCCTTGGAACTATGTCTTTCTTTGCCCGCATGACATCTGTCAAATTTTTTAAGATTTTATCCCCTGCCTCATCCACAATATTGTCCCGGTTACATATAGCCTGGGCCAAACCCACATCTTCATTGACAAAAGCATTGATTGCGTCTTTAAGCATCCCCACTGTATTTTCACCCATCTCTTGTAAATCATCATAAGAGCCCAAAAATGGATTGGCAATGAGATACAAACCGCTTTCTGATATATTCACCGCGTGGTCAGCCATGCGTTCCAAGTCTTTATTCATCTTAATAATCATGACGACCAGTCGTAAATCCCTGGCCACAGGCTCAAATTGGGCAATCGTTTGGACACAAAGTTCATCAATGGAGCGGTCATAGGCATTGACTCTAGGTTCCTGATGTTTAACCACCTGGTAAAGCATATCGGGATTTTTCTCCAAAAGCCCCCGCATGCTCCGGCTTATCATGTCTTCCACCAAACCAGCATCCTGGATCAGAAGGTGCTTTAATTCCGTAATTTGTTCTCTGAGCATGCTTTTCTCCTGGTTGGCGTTCACTAACCGAAACGGCCGGTGATATAGTCTTCCGTGATTTTATTGGAAGGTTTGGTAAAGAAATCTGTTGTTTTTGTAAATTCAATGATCTGCCCATGCATTAAAAAAGCAGTTTTATCCGATACCCTGGCCGCCTGCTGCATATTGTGCGTGACAATCACAATAGTATACTCATCTTTCAAAGTGCCCATCAATTCCTCAATACGTGCCGTGGCTATAGGGTCCAACGCCGAGCAAGGTTCGTCCATCAAGATAATTTCTGGGGCAACAGCAATCGCGCGGGCAATGCACAAACGTTGTTGCTGCCCTCCCGAAAGCGACATGGCGCTTTTTCCCAGATGGTCCTTGACCTCGTCCCATAAAGCCGCACGTCTAAGGCTTTTTTCAACAGTCTCGTTTAGAACGCGGTGATCTTTGATACCCACGATCTTAAGGCCGTAAGCTATGTTATCATAAATGGATTTTGGAAAAGGTGTGGATTTCTGGAACACCATTCCAACCCTGCGCCTGAGACTGACTACATCTACATTTTTATCATAAATATTCGCCCCGTCAATTAAAACCTCGCCTTCTACGCGGGTTGAAGGGATCAGGTCATTCATACGGTTAAATAAACGAAGCAAGGTCGACTTACCGCAACCGGAAGGACCGATCATGGCCACTATTTGATGGGGTTCAACAGACATGGAAATATTTTTCAACGCATGTTGTGTGCCGTAATAAAAGTTTAAATCTTTGACTTTAATGCTTCCTTTAAGATCCATACACACCCCTGTTTTCAGCGATTGCTTTTCTTGGCTTGCGATGACATTCGAAGAAAGGACGATAGACACAAATTTATTTCCCGGAGGACCAGCGGTTACGGTGCATCACATAAAACTGCGCCCAACCATTGATCATTAAAACCATTAAAATAAGTACTATGGCCCCCGCCCAGGCTTGCCGATGCCAATCATCAAAAGGAGAAATGGCATAGGTAAAAACTTGCAAGGGCAACGCAGCGATAGGTTGTGTCAGGGAATGCTGCCAGTAGCGGTTACCAAATGCCGTGAATAAAAGCGGTGCCGTCTCTCCTGCCACCCGCGCCAAGGCCACCATAACACCAGTTGTTATACCCGCCAAGGCCGAAGGAATGACAATATCCACAGTGACCCGCCATTTAGGGATACCCAAAGCCAAACCAGCTTCCCTTAATTGGGAAGGCACCATACGCACAAATTGCTCACTAGTACGCGAGATCATAGGAATCATCATAATACCCAAAGCAAAACCGCCGGAAAGCGCTGAAAAACTTTTCATTGGCAAGACACAGACAACATAGGCAAATATACCGTAGACAATTGACGGAATACCGTTCATCACATCCGCCATAAAACGTACCGTGTGCGCAAATTTTAAATCGGCGTATTCACTAAGATAAACCCCAGCCCCTAGACCAATCGGCACCCCGACACAAATAGCCAACCCCAGCAAAGTAAAAGTCCCTGCAATCCCGTTTGCCATCCCCCCGCCTTTTTCACCGACTGGTTTAGGCAGGTGTGTAAAAAAGTCAGGATTTAATGAAGAAATGCCCTGAATGAATAAATGGGTCAGGATATTAAAAAGTATAAAAAGAATACCGACAGCGCATAAAGACAAAATATAAACCATAACCTTGTCCCAAATTGCGCGTTGAAGGCGAGTGCGCTCAAAAGCAGTATGGATCATCTCTTTCATTTGACCACGTCCGAAGGCCCTTTGGTCACCGACCAAATCAAAATCCTGGCCAATATATTAACAACAATGGAAACCAGGAACAAGACCAAACCAATTTCAATTAAAGCTGACAAATACATGTTGGTATCAGCTTCGGCAAATTCATTGGCAAGCACACTGGCCAAGGTGTAACCTGGTGAAAACAAAGAAGGGCTAATTACCACATTATTCCCAATGATCATAGTGACCGCCATGGTCTCCCCAATGGCCCTGCCCAAAGCTAAAATCACCGCGCCCAAAATCCCTACCCTGCCGTAGCTTAAGACAATATCAAATATTGCTTCCCAGCGAGTGGCGCCCAAGGCATAAGCGCTTTCCTTATAAACCGATGGGACAGCCAAAATGACCTCCCGAGAAACAGAAATAATAAACGGCACAATGATAATGGCTAAAATGATACTGGCTGCTAGAAAACCGACCCCATAATTGGGCCCCTGAAAAAAAGGCAAAAAACCGAGATATTTTCCTAAAAAGGGCTGAATACTGCTTCTCATGCAAGGCACTAAAACAAAAATACCCCAGAGCCCATAAATGACGCTGGGGATGGCTGCCAGCAGATCCACTAAGATAGATATGGTCTTGGATACCTTTGGCGGCGCGTATTCAGCTAAATAAATGGCTGCGCCAACCCCGATGGGAACAGCTAATAAAAGCGCCACCAACGAAGTAACACAAGTACCAAAAATAAAAGGCAAGGCACCAAAATTCTCTGCTACAGGGTCCCAGGTGCTGCGATAAAAGAAACCCAGCCCGAATTTATTCAATGATGGCAATGAAGAAAAAATTAATTGAAAAAAAATACCAGCGACAAGTATCAGGATGGAGATGGGGAAAACCGCTAATATCCTCCTGAAAA
>CAYZLU010000278.1:0-3663 GCA_964479285.1 uncultured Planctomycetales bacterium
CCTATCTGATCACCCATGGTCCGGTTGATGATTCCAATATCCATACCATGAACATTGCGGTGGGCACCATATATCAAATCAAACCTTAATCCAGTAACGTTATACTCCTGATCGGGCAACTCCAATGGATGCCAAAGGCTTATGGCCAAAGGTGTGTTTTCTCCCCAAGCCAAACAAGGCAATCCAATGAAAACGAAAATTAGAATGATTTTATTTAACATTGTAATCAGGTTTCTATATTAAAAAGTATAGCTAAAATCAAATGCGTCTACAACTATTTAATTCAACTTCAATTTCATCATCAATGAAATTCTAACGTCCAGTCAGGGGTAAAACATAAATGCCGTAAGCATATGATTTACATACACTTACGGCATTAAAAAGTTGGTGTCCCAGACTGGTTTAAAGAAAGAACTTTTAAGCTAAAACTACGATTCCCTGATTTTAAACGAGATCTGGTTCAATTTAAATAAAAAAGTCTCTGGCGGGACGTTAACTGTACTTGTTTAATGACTTCAACCGCCCATTATATGCCTAAATAATAGCAGCTATTCTCTGCAAAAGTGCCTCTACGTCAAAAGGCTTGCTGATAATGCCATCTACCAAGCCTGACTTAACTTCCTTTTTGCATAACTCATCTATATTCAGCATGGCAGAAACAACAAATACAGAACATTGAGGAATTTCATTTTTTGTTATTTTTAATAAATCAATTCCATTCAAGCCTTTCATCTTATAATCAAAAAAGCATACATCATATTTATTTTGCTTAACAAGATTTGCCGCTTCCCTACTGTCACTTATCCCATCAACACTATAACCCTCACCACGCAAAAGCATAGTGAATGAATTACATATTCCCAGGTCATCGTCTACTATTAGAATTTTTTTATGCATTTTTTTGTTTGTGTACCGGCAGCTTTACTACAACCGTTGTCCCTTTTCCCTTAGTACTTTCAATAGTTAGCGATCCTTTGTGCAGCATAACCACCTGCTTACATACCGCAAGACCAAGGCCTGTGCCCTTTATCTTGGTTGTAAAAAACGGGCTTAATACATTCTTTAAATCCCTCTTTGCTATCCCTTCTCCGTTATCTTTTACCACCAAAGATAGCATTGAATCTTTAACATCGGACTCAATTTCTATTATACCAGTATCCGTATCTACAGCATCGAGGGCATTATGCAGGATATTAAGAAATACCTCTTTTATCCGAACAGGATCCGCCTCAATGATCAGGTCTCGCGTGTGATCTATTTTTTCGTTAATAATTATTTTTCCTATCGGAAAATGATTGATCTCTTCATCAATAACGTGCCTTAAAATGTCGTTAATCTTGACAGATGTATAGCGAACCATTGTTGACTTCGAATACATTAAAATATCTTTTATGATCTGATCGCTTTCTAAAACGCGCGCGCTAATATCATTTAAAATTTCTTCAACAAGAGGGTTTTGAATTGTTTTCTTAATGCGATGTATGGATATATTGATATGCGCTAAAGGATTTCTCAGCTCATGAGCGACTGTCGCAGCCAAAGTCCCTATAGCGGAAAGGTGGCGTGACTTGACCAACTCCATCTTAAGCCGTAGTAAATCCTTGGACCTTATGTTGACCATTTTATCCAAAGCCTTGTTATCGCGCTTGAGAATATCTTCGGCTTTTTTACGCTTGGTTATATCCTCTATGACCAAAAGGATCAAAGGACTATCCTTGCCATGCAATTTAATCTGACGCCCATTAAGGACCATGGTCTTCTGACCTATCTTGGGGAAATCAAAGGACAGCTCAAAGTCATTAAAATAATTCTTCTTAGGCAATACTTCCCTAAGCAATTTCCGTAACGCCGGATTGTTCCATTGATGTCCGCCCAACTCATAGAATATCTTGCTCTTGAGATCAGCTTCATGAACATTGAACGTATCACAAAAGGATTTATTAGCTGAAAGGACGCGCACTTCATGATCCAAGACCACCAAAGGCTCTCTCATGGTCTCAATAATAGACTGGGCATAATTAAAAGCACCTTGTATCTCTTCTCGGCTGCGTTTAATGACATCTATGTCAATCAACGAGATGATCGCACCATCAATCTTGTTGTCTATGGTCCGGTAAGGCCGTATGCGCACGGAATACCATCGCCCCTCTTTATCCCTTACTTCTGCTTCCTTCGGCATCATATCTTCAATGACACCCAGGATTAATTCTTCCAAATTGGTGATATCAATGTTCAATTTTATATCGCTGATTGGCCGCTCCACATCGGTCGGTATCAAATTCATCACTTTTCTGGCCATTGGTGTGAAACGCTTGATGCGCAGATCATTACTCACAATGATGATCGGGATATTGGTGCTTGAAAAGAAATTGCTTATATCACTATTGAGAAGCGTCAACTCCGCATTCTTATTCTGCAGCTCATCATTGAGCGTCAGCAGCTCTTCATTGGTTGATTGGAGCTCCTCTTTGGATGTCTCAAGCTCCTCATTCATGCTCTGCAATTCTTCATTACTAGACTGGATCTCCTCATTCGCCGCCCTTAACTCTTCGTTAAAAGTTTCTTTCTCCTCACTAATTGCATTCAGGCGTTCGACTGTCATCATAAAATTCTTTTTCAAACTTACAATATCCTTCGGTGAACTACCAATATTTACTTTGACCATCCCCGCTACTTTTAGCGTATCCTTCTTAACCCCTTCGATCTTTTTATGTGCCTTATAATTGTCAGATGCACTTATCTTCAAAGCAATTCTTGGCGCCTTGGTGGCAGGTATAAATCTTCGAGGAGTAATGTTCTTGGAATAAATCTTGTTTTTTGTATCGACAACGGTAAAAAGAGTCGGCACAGCAGTGACAGATTCAGAAGATCCAAGAACAAGAAAGCCTCTTGGCTTTAGAGCGTAGTGCAGCATCGACAACGCTTTATTCTGTAACAATGTATCAAAATAAATGAGGAGATTACGGCAGCTTACAATATCCATATGCGACAATGGCGGATCATTTGTCACGTCATGTTTGGCAAATATACACAGGTCGCGTATGTGCTTGGCAACCTTATAGCCTGTTTCTGTTTTGGTAAAAAAACTCCGCAGATGCCCAGCTGAGATTTGGGTCGGAATATCTTGAGTAAATAAGCCTGTACGAGCCTTATCTATAATACCCCCACTTAAATCTGTGCCGAAAATCTGGATGTAAGGCTTCATCTTATTTTCTACCAAATACTCATAGAGAGAAATAGCAATCGAATAGACCTCCTCACCTGATGAACAGGCGGGCACCCAGACCCTGATCGGATTTTTGGCCGAATAATCACTGACAATAAAAGGAAAAACTGATTTTCTGAGGGCTGTAAATACCTCAGGATCACGGAAGAAAGAAGTAACAGAGATAAGGATGTTCTTGAGTAAAATATTTGCTTCAGAAGGATTCTTTTTTAAGTACTTACAATAATCATCATGATTTTTGATCGAATGAAAAGACATCCTTAGAGCGATGCGACGCTTAATAGTGTTTTGCTTGTAGTGAATAAAATCAACCCCGACAAGTTCCTGCAGTAAAATAAGGATCCTCATCAATCCGTTTTCTATGGAGGGATGCTTTACTGACTGCTTTACTGACTGCTTTACTGACTGCTTTACTGACTGCTTTACTGACTGCTTTA
>CAYZLU010000279.1:0-3661 GCA_964479285.1 uncultured Planctomycetales bacterium
CAAAAGCTCAATACGACGGTCAAAATTACGCGTCATCCAGTCTGCTGAAGACAAAAACACACGGCCATTACCATTATTGTTAAAATAAAAAATACGCGAATGCTCCAGGAAACGGCCCACGATGCTGCGCACTTCAATGTTCTCGCTTAAACCTTCCACGCCCGGCACCAGGCAACAAATGCCGCGCACAATCATCCTGATTTTAACGCCCGCTTGGGAAGCCGCGTACAATTTCTCAATGATTTGGGTGTCTTCCAGGGCGTTCATTTTGGCAATGATCAGGCCGTTCTTATGCAATTGCTGGGCTTCGATTTCCTTGTCTATCAGGTCAAAGAAATATTTGCGCAGATCATGCGGAGATGAAATGACCCTTTTCCAAGGGCTCGGCAGGGAATAACCGGTGATGACATTAAAGACATCCGCGATATCGCGGGCAAAATCATCATTAGACGTAAAAAACCCGATATCCGTATAAACATTGGCTGTCTTTTCATTATAATTCCCTGTCGCTAAATGAACGTAGCGGCGTATCCGGCCTTCTTCCTTGCGCACAATCAAGGTCATTTTTGAATGGATCTTAAGCCCGGCAATCCCGTAGATCACATGGCAGCCTGCCTGTTCCAATTCACGCGACCACTGGATGTTCTTTTCTTCTTCAAACCGGGCCTTGATTTCAACAACCACCGTGACCTGTTTGCGGTTCTTGGCCGCCTCCATCAAGGCCTTGATAATGGCTGAATCCTCATTGGTACGGTAAAGCGTCATCTTGATGGCCAAAACATCCGGGTCCTTGGCGGCCGCGGCCACCAATTCACAAGTCGGGATAAAAGACTGATAAGGCACATGGATGATGAAATCTTCATCTTTGATTTTATCAAAAATATTTTCATAAGGGGACTTGACTGATGTAAAACTGGCATAGCGCAGCTGTGGTTTGTCCGTCCAGGAAGACAAATCATAAAGAAAGGTCAAATCCAGGTCTGAGGATGTAAAGACCACTTCTTCTTTGGGAAAATCGATCCCGTTGCACAAAACTTCCAAAAGCTCAGGGGTCGTCCCTTGTTCCATCTGCAAATACACCGCCTTGGCGCTCGAGCGTTTTTTTAATTCCTTCTCTAGGGCCTTAAGAAGGTCTGGCGCAAACCCTTCATCAACTTCCAGCTCACTGTCGCGCAGGACCCTGAAAAGTGAAGCATCCTGGATCTTATATCCTTTAAAAAATTGCCCTAAATTTTCTTTGATCAGATAATCCGTCAACACATACACCGATTCCTCACCTTCCGCCGGGACCTTCACTAAACGGGGAACAGATTTGGGGATGGGAATGATGGCCAGATGGTTCTTTTCCGAACGGATAATGTTGGCCGCGAAGGCAATGGTACGTGAAGGAAGTACCGGAAAAGGATGGCCGCCGTCAACAGCCATGGGGGTGATAATGGGGTACAAGGTAGTATCAAAAAAACGCTGCACGTATTTTCTTTGTTCCGGATTTAATTCTTCAGGCTTTTTAATGAATATTTTCTCCTCTTCCAGAGCATCCCGTACAGGGCCCTGATAAACCTCATAAAAATTCTCTACTAACCGGTCTGTACGTGTCTTGATCTCTGCGAAAAGTTCATGGGGATAAAACCCAAATTGGTCGCGCCTATTGTACCCCGAAGCCACAAGCTTCTTGGCCCCTGACATCCTGACCATGAAAAACTCATCGAGATTACTGGTAAAAATGGCCAGGAATTTAATGCGCTCCAACAGCGGGTTGCGCTCATCGGCAGCTTCTTCCAAGACCCTCCGGTTGAATTCCAGCCAGCTCAAATCGCGGTGGATAAATTTTTCTTTAATTTCCATATTGTTAATCCTGACTCCTCACCGTCAACGTCAGCTTATTACCCGTAATTTCTTCAAACAACTCTTTCTTCTCCAGAAAATTTTCTTTTTCCAATAAGAAATTTTCATGCGTATAAGCCACGATGGTCGCATCACCTACGGCATTGAATTTGACTTCCAATTTTTTGACTTTCTGTTTATGTGAACGGTCCAACGAGTTGGCAATGCGCAAAAGGGCGCTCAATTTCTGCACCAAAATCTGCTCTGATGCTGCCAAAGAATTATATAACAAGTGGGTCTTTAAAGGCGCAGAACGCCTGTGATAGCGGGCAATGCAGGCAATGATATTGATCTCATGCTCAGTCAGCCTGAATAAATTCAAGGAGCTAATGATGTATTCGCTGTGCTTATGATGTGACCGGTTATTGACAAATGACCCAATATCATGCAGATAAGAAGCCAAAAGAAGGTACAAACGGTCTTTTTCTTCCAGTCCCAAAATGCCCTTGAAAGCGCCAAAAAGCTGGTCCGTCATGGTGGCCACATGCTTGAGATGGTTTAGGTCCATGCCGTATTTACGGCAGAGAAAATGGGCCACTGACACCAGCTGGCTTAGCTTATTGTCGCCTTCCGCCATATCGAATTTGAAAAGCAAGTGTGCCAGGATAGCTTCAGACAAAGAGGCTTCGAGGATATAAACATATTCATTCTTATTCAATTTGAACATGGTGTTAAGGATGATGGCATATCCTGTGATGGTTGATGCAATGTCCGTTGGGACATTGTACGTGTTGGCAATCTCCTCAACGTTCATCTGCTTTAAACGCGCCAGCAATTCATGGGCCTCACTGGCCTTGAATTTGAAAAAATCCGAATCACGGCGCTTGTTGGGCAGCACATGCTGGATAAAAACAGAATAGTTCTCATCAATAAGGATAATGTCGTCGATGTTCAAATTCGTGTTGTTTTTTTTGAGAGAAAAGACCTCATTCTCGATGTATTCCTCGGTGGCCTCATGCACTTCCTGCAGGGACCCGTCCAGGGTCTCCATGAATTGCGACAGGCGCAAGGTCCCGATGGGAAAACCGATGTTCATCAGGGTAAGCCCCTTTTCCATGACCGAAATGTCCAAAGAGCCGGCTCCTAACTCCGCTATCAACAAATTTTTCTTCTCCACCGGATAGGTCTTCTTTAATTTGTGGCTGAGAAAATAATCGATGTAGTAGACCACATCACCTGCGTTCAAAACATCGATCTTAAAACCTGTCTTGCGAAGGACCGTATCAAGGAATATGTCCTGGTTACGTGATTCGCGCACCGCGGTGGTGGCAATGACCATGACATTCTGGACGTCATACTCTTTTAGGGAATCGGTGTATTTTTGAAGCACCGCAACGGTTTGGTTTATAATGGACAGCGGGATGCGGCCTTTGAGGAAAACGTGTTTGCCCAAAGGGATGCCATTTTTAAGCGACTCGATGATTTTAACATCGTCCCCATGGCTCTCAGCAATCAAGAGCTTGATGGTGGAAGAACCGATGTCGATAACAGCTGCACGCATAATAATTCTCTCTTGACGACTTTGCGCCTTTTAAATAACTTTACGAAGTTGAAGCAATTAGGCCTTTTAGGGCCCTTTAACAGCGGCACACATAAATTTGTATGCTAAATTGGCATTATGACGATATAATCATAATCTTGTAAAATTTCCAAGAGTATAGCATATTTTTAATAAAAAGCCATCAGACATATCTATACCAAAAGGCACCTTTGATGAACCCTGAATTCGAACCAAAATTGATCTCCGTTTTCCGGGAAGGCTACAGTGCCAAAACGT
>CAYZLU010000280.1:0-3604 GCA_964479285.1 uncultured Planctomycetales bacterium
CGACGGCTCTACATTTCAAGACCTAATAAACGCATCGGGTTCAAAAATTAAATGGGCTGAAAACGCACTTTAATTGATTCCTCATTAATTATCCTTTTCAATTCAATAATTGTGTCTTGTTGCTCAGAAGAATTATCTTCTTTTGGTTTTACGTTATGGCGTCGTAAAACAACATCCATACGGGCAAACAGTTCTTCTGGTTCAAAAGGCTTGGTCAAATAGTCTTCAGCCCCTAAATACAAGCTTTCAAACCTGTTTGATTTATTTTGCTGGCCGCTGATAACAATTATTGGTATGTCCTTGCTTTGGGAATTTGATTTAAGCTGTTCACAAATTTTAGCGCCTGTAAAATCTGGCAAAAGCAGGTCAAGAAGGATAAGGTCAATATCAGAAGATATGCTCTCTAATGCTTCTCTGCCGGTAGCAGCAACCTTGGTCATGTATCCATGTGAAGTTAATAGAATGGTCAAAAGCTGTGATATAGCAGGTTCATCATCAACAATCAAGACCGTTTTACCAGTAACCATCTCCAAGTTGCCACCTCCACATGCAATTGATTATCAATTTGAGTATACATTAGGAAACTTAAATAATCTAACCACAAATCCAAAAATACAATAAATTATGGAATTTCAATATTGTTATAAATTATTACAGATTAATTGGTTACGAAAAGAATGGCCAATTCGTTGAAAACGCTTTTCCAAAAATGACATTATTAGCGTATGTCAATATCGCAAATATTCAGAAAACTGGAAACTAATACCATGTTCTTGATAATATTCAGAGGCGCTAATGGGGAAAAATTGCTTGCTAATTGGCGGGAAAAAAGCATCACAGCCATAATCACCTTGGACATGTGTCACATAAAGCTTTTGGCATAGTGGATGATCAATGACCTGGGCATAAATTTGGGCGCCACCAATGACAAAAATATTCTCAATTCTAGAAGTAGACAGCTGGTTTAACGCATCATCAATGCTTTGAGATCTAAGAACATCCAAAAGCAGGTTTGGTTTTGCTGTTTTGCTTAAAACCAAATTCACACGACCTGGTAAAGGACTAAATTTAGGGGGTAAAGATTCCCAAGTCTTTCGACCCATGATGACGGCGTTTTTCTTTGCAGGATCACTTACTGCAGTTGTTATCTGTTTAAAATGCTTTAAATCCAAAGGTAGGTCCCAAGCCAACCCCCCATTCTTGCCAATGCCGTATTGAGAATCAAATGCAACTATTATGGAAAATGGTCTCATAAAAAAGTAAACTAAACCGCGATAGGAAATTTGATAAAAGCGGCAGGCTGATAGCCGTTCAGCTTAAAATCTTCAAACTTGTACTCAAGAACGTTTTTCTTTGGAAGATCCAAACGAGGTAAGACAGATGGCACGCGCCCTAATTGCATTTTAAGCCCTTCAATATGGTTAAGATAGATGTGGGCATCCCCCAGTGTATGGACAAAAATACCAGGTGTCAAATCACACTCACGGGCCACCATGGTCATTAATAGCGCATAACTGGCTATATTAAAAGGGACCCCTAAAGCAACATCTGCGGAACGTTGGTAAAGTTGGCAATCGAGCCGGCCATTAACCACATAAAATTGAATAAAAGCGTGACAGGGCGGTAAAGCCATTTTGTCAATATCCGCTACATTCCAGGCGTTGACAATGATCCTGCGGGAATCAGGGCTGGTTTTTATCAAATGAAGGGCTTTCTCAATTTGATCAATATGCTCTTTATGATAATTACCTGACTCCTCATCCAATACAAATTTTTCCCATTTTCGCCATTGATACCCGTAAACAGGGCCTAATTCTCCATCTGGCCGTGCCCAGGCATTCCAAATAGGTGTATGCTGTTTTAAATCATCATTAATATTGGTGCTTCCCCGTAAAAACCATAACAATTCATAGACCAAGGCGTCAAACAAGACCTTCTTGGTCGTCAAAAGTGGAAAGCCCTGCCGTAAATCATACTTGCATTGATAACCAAAAACAGAGATCGTACCCGTACCGGTACGGTCCATTCTTTCTTCGCCTTTTTCTAAAATGTGCCGGACTAAATCTAAATATTGTTTCATCTGAATCTATGCCCACATTTTAGCTTTGTATTCTTGCACCATACGCTGGGTATTAAAAAATCCGCCACGGCGTATGCAATTGATCATCTTATCGATCCAAGGGCTGTGGATGTCAACGGCACCATTTTTATTTGTACGGTAATATAATTCAGCCACTTCTTTAAGGGAAACATACAAAGCTTTGGAGTCTTCTTCCAGCCGTAAATCATTCTCATCACCTATCTCCTTACCTTTATGGCGATAGCCAAATATCCAGCCGATGTCATCATGCTCTGCTTCAACGACCCAACCATCAAGGGTCGAAAGCTGGACTACACCATTAAGAATGGCCTTCATCCCGCTGGTACCAGATGCTTCAAAAGGTGGTAAAGGATTGTTTAACCATACATCCACGGAATTAGTCAGGAGTTTACCGAAATAGGTGTCATAATTTTCTAATACTAAAACTTTGACAGTTTTATAATTTTTATTTAGATTGTCGACGTGTTCCATGATATTTTGGATATGTGAGGCCCCCATGGTGTCCATGGGATGGGATTTGCCGGCGATAATGATTTGCAAAGGGCCTATGTGATTGGCAATATTCAAGACTTCCTCTATGTGCTGAAACAATAAAGACGGTCTTTTGTAATTAGTGATCCGCCTTGCCCAACAAATTGTTAAAACATCTTCCTGCAATTTCCAAGGTTTGACCACGTTTAATAAATGACGTTTATTGACTTGGTGCGCATGAAAAACGTCCCGGCGAAAATCATCATCCCTAAGAAGGCGCCCTGCTTCCCCCAGCCTGTTAGGATCAGACCGCCAATCACCAAATACGCTGGAATATTTGTCAAACAAATGGGCGAAACTTTCGGACACCCAGGTATGTGCATGCACACCATTGGTGATGGCATCAATACGTTTGGCAAACGCTGGAAACTGCAGGCGCATGATTTCCCCATGTTTTTGGGCCACCGCGTTGACTTGCCGGCAATTATTTAAACAAATATAGGTCAAATTAACATCAAGGGAAGCAGGCGATTCCTTACCAAATCTTTGGGCTGCATCAACATAATTGTCCGTAAAAATGACCTGGAGATCTGTTATTTGAAAACGGTCATGCCCTGCGGCAACAGGCGTATGACAGGTATAAACAAATTTTCTCTTTTCTGTCTCCATGCTGGCCTTATCTGACAGCTGTAGATATTTTTCCACCAGCGCAAAAGCCGCATGCCCCTCATTCAAATGATAACAGTCCACATTGATCTTTAATTCATCGATGGCTTTCATGCCGCCGATCCCAAGAATAGAACGCTGCAAAATACGCCAAAAAACCTCATCGCTGCGGTAAAGCTGGTCTGTTAACTTACGAAAATGCTCGTTATTATCAGAAAGATTGGAATCCATCAAGACCAGGGGGACAACGTGTTTTTTATCATAACTATAAACATAATATTTCCATAAACGCAAGACCAGATCACCCTGTTTGGTTACAATGCGTATCCTGTTCTTTAAAGGGACAAGCCCTGGATAAGATTGGGG
>CAYZLU010000281.1:0-3601 GCA_964479285.1 uncultured Planctomycetales bacterium
CAGGAATACCATTACTGTTAAATATAACATCCACCTCATTCGGAAAAAATTCAATCGTGCTCACCTGCTTTTTGTTATTTGAATAAATTCCAGATCCAGTACTAGTGAAACAACCATAAGCATCTTCAATAGTGGTTCCTGTTAGTGGAATTATTTCATTTTGTATTCTGCGAACATTATCACTCAATCCGACTTTTTGATTAAGAATGCTACAGGCGTCATCAATATTCATTCCTGGATAAAACCCTTTGACCTTTAAAATCTCTCCCTGCTGTATTAATGCATCTAGTCTCGGCTGTTCTTGAGCCCAGAAAGCTTTTAATCCTGTATCTTCTACTGCTTGCGCTTGTTGTTGTGCCTGCTGTTGCTGAACTTGTTGTTGCGCTGATTGTTGTTGCTGGGCTTGCTGTTGGGACTGACGCTGAGCTTCTTGAGCCTGCTGTTGCGCTTGCTGTTGTTGTGCTTGTTGCTGCCTTTGAGCCTGTGAAACAACTTGTGTGACTTGTGATGCGACACTGTCAAACAGGCCAGCCTGTGAATTTATTGGTAAGATAAAAACAAGAACTAAACACCAGACAAATTGCATAGGTTCCCTTTCTTTATTAAACGTTATTATTAAGCTTCTTTTAATTTTGAAAGCCAATCCCTTCGCCCAAATACAGAGAACTTGTAATTCTTTCCGTCTTTTAGTACCACTCTGAAAGCATTAGGAAATGGGAGAATGATCAAATATATGGTCCAAGTACAAGCTTTTCTAATAGCTAAAATGTCCTCTAAATTCATCGACATACTGCCATCCCCAAAATTAAAACCATGGCCAATGAACACAAGCCGTTTGTTGGTCAAATATAATTTTCCTCCTTGTGTGTTGAAGAAATTTGTTCGCCCAGCTCCGCCCTCTTTGAGGATTTTCTCCTCTTTGAGCATTTTTAAATCCATATTCATCCTCCCTTATTTTATTTATCTATAAGTACCACCGTATACGTAAGGTGTCAAGTTATATAGTCCTTTGGGATAATGACACCGTATGAATAAGGCTATCCAAATAAAACTGGCTAAAAGAATAAGATCACTGCGAGAGGAACATGGGCTTACTCAGGAAAGATTAGCTGAGATCTCGGGGGTGGACTATAAACACGTCCAGCTTTTAGAAAGCAAAAATCCTTCTATCGCTAAAATCGATACTATTGAAAAGATTGCGAAAGCCTTCAAAATTAGTCCCTCAAAGCTAATCGATTTCTAAAAAGAAAGCCTTCCGATAGATTAATCTACCGAAAGGCTCCTTGTACCACTTTTATCGCATTACGTCTACTTTACTTCTGAAGCATTCTCTTGTTTATTGGTTTTCACTGATGGCCTCTCCTCCTCTTTGTAGGGACGGGTTAACACAGCCCAAATCACGTCAAAGGCTTCCCCTGCAATTTCTAAGGGTCTGATTGGAGGCTCATCTTTACTTTGTTTTAAACATACCTCATGCGACGATGCCTCTTCCAAAATGCCTTTTTTCATTAAACCATCTAGTATCTTGTCTCCATTAGGATCAGCTTGAGAAAACCAACTTTTCTCAGCCCACCCTCCTTCTCTTCGCAGAAGAGCTTCGGCCAGCAAGTGTTTTTCCAAAGCTTGTAATGGCATCAACTTCATACGCATTTCCTTTTCTTTCTCAGTCATTGGATTCTCTGTTGTATCGTTGTTAATTTTAGCAAGCTCTTGAGTAAAGGTTAGCAAGCCTACATAGTAAAGTTCTTGTAGAACCTCTTTATGTATTCTAAATGCCATGGCTTCAGCCCTAACCTTATCTGCCACAGAACCTTCGTTGGAACGGGCAAGTCGCATGAGGTGGGCGATATTAACTTTCGAATTAAACATAAAATCTGAAACAATGTCATTGCTGATCCCATTGTCCCGTTTAACACGATAGCCCTTGCGTATTTCTTCTAGATCCCTCCGTATGGTTCGGTCGGTCTTCTTAAAGAAATGTGCAATGGCTGCAGGTTGTTGCCCTTCTATAATCAGCGCTTCAACACATGCAAGCCTAGTCTCTCTATCCAAAACTTTAGGGTCCAGCTCATTATTACGGATTTTTAATAGGACATCCCGCGTTGAAACCCCATCTTCTTTTTCGTCTTTATTTTCATTAAACATGTGAAACCTCCTTATGGTTTAAATAGCGTTCTTTAATTTCTTGTGACACATTATCCTTACCGACAAAGGTAATGTACCTTCTGACAATACCATCACAATAACGTGGATCTAATTCCATCCCATAACAGATCCTTTCCAGGCTTTCGGCTGCAATAAGCGTAGTACCAGATCCTAAGAAAGTGTCTAAAACGATATCACCTCTCTTAGAACTATTCCTTATTGCCCGCGCAGCCAATTCAACAGGTTTTTGGGTTGGATGCTGGTTGTCAGAAATAGGATCTCTTGTTATTTCCCAAAAGGTGGACTCATTGTTTGGTCCATACCAACGATGACTCCCATTTTTCTCTTTCCATCCATAAAGGCAAAACTCGGTCTGCTGATTGTAATCATTATTAATCCCTAAGACGAACCTCTCTTTTTTCCAGGTAATGACACAGGAAACCTTAAATCCCAACCTTAAAAGTACCTCTTCCATATGAGAAAATTGACGATGCCCATTCCATATATAGAATGCAGCCCCCTCTTGAAAATGATCAGACACATTAGTAAGGTCCTTTTCTAACCAAGATTCATAGTCTTTTTGGGGAAGGTTATCGTTAGCGATTCTCCTCCATTTTGAACTAGTTTTAGATTTATCCTTCAAAGGGAGACAAGCGCTTCCAAAATTAACTGAATAGGGGGGATCAGTCCATAAAAGACCTAGCTTCTTGCCGTTTAATAATTTTTCTATATCCTCTTTCTTGGATGAATCTCCACACAAAATTCTGTGCTTTCCAAGTTCGATCAGATCACCAGGCTGGGTAATTGGGTTTTCGATCTTTTCAGGATCTTCAGATGTCTCACCAATATCTATTGGCTCAGAACATCGATCAAGTAATTCTGATATTTCAGGAGCGTCAAACCCTGTAAGACCCATATCAAACTCAGGGGTCTTAGATAACTCCTCTATTAAAGAAGCTAATTTTTCCTCATCCCAGTCACCTCGAATCTTATTAAGAGCAAGGTTAAGGGCTTTTTCTTGCTCTAGAGGTAAATCAACCACACTGACCTCAACCTCTTCAAACCCCTCCTCCTTAAGCACAGCAAGCCTTTGGTGACCTGAAACTAACGTCCCTGTACGTTTGTTCCAAACCAAGGGCTCTACGTAACCAAAGGTCTTAATACTATTTTTCAACTTTTCATACTCTGAATCCCCAGGTTTTAAAGAAACCCGAGGATTATATTCAGCTGTATTTATTTCATTGATTTTAATTGGTTGAATCAGCATGTAATTTCTCCTTATTTAAATCATATTTAATATAAGTCATTAACATCGCAAATGCTCCAAGATCGCATATTGGACAATGTGCTGGAAACACTTCCGTTTCCTCGATGAAATCAGGAATCACAATACTCCCTCTACCCTCCGTATGGGTATAATACGACTCATGGCAGGAACAGCATTCAAGCCGAGCGT
>CAYZLU010000282.1:0-3595 GCA_964479285.1 uncultured Planctomycetales bacterium
CTTGTCTTTGTTTATGTTTCGGATTGGTACAGATGACCCGCACCACCCTGTTACGTCGGACGATTTTACAACTCCCGCAAATTCTTTTAACGGATGATTTAACTTTCATTATCCTATTCACCCCCACCTAGCCTCCCCCATCAAGAGGGAGGAATACCTAATGTCGAAAAGCTACATTACTTCAATCTAAATGTAATACGCCCACGGCTTAAGTCGTACGGCGACAACTCCAACTTGACTTTATCTCCAGGCAAAATACGGATAAAATTCATCCTTATCTTTCCCGAAACATGGGCCAATACCTTGTGATTATTTTCCAAAACTACACGAAACATGGCATTCGGCAACGCTTCGGCAATCGTCCCTTCAACTTCTATTAAGTCTTCCTTAGCCATACTATTTTTCAAATGGTACAAGAGATGTGCTGTTACCTTAATTACTTTTCTGAAGAATACGGCCTTCTTTAGCCATAAATTATTTTATTAAGATCCTTCGCCAGTCGGCTCATTTCGTGAGTATCTCAGGACCACTGGCCGTGATGACAATTGTATGTTCAAAATGGGCTGAAGGTTTTCCGTCTTCAGTCACCACTGTCCAGCCATCCCTAAGGATCTTGGTGCGATGCGTCCCCATGTTGACCATTGGCTCAATAGCGAACACCATGCCCTCTTGAAGGACAGGTCCTTGAGCTGGTCTTCCATAATTCGGGATTTCTGGCTCTTCATGCAATTGCCTGCCTATTCCATGCCCGACAAAATCCCTGACCACAGAAAAGCCATGCATTTCCACGAAACTTTGCACCGCGAAAGAAATATCAGAGAGCCTGTTTCCTACCCTGGCTTGTTCTATACCACGAAACAAGGAAGACTGGGCCACCTCTAAGAGACGCCCAATTTCAGGTGAAATGTTCCCAATGGCGACAGTCACAGCAGTATCAGAATAATACCCTTCATAAACAATACCGATATCTAGACTGACTATGTCCCCATCTTTGACAATGCGCTTATCAGGAATTCCATGCACAACACCTTCGTTGACTGAAATGCAAGCCACCCCTGGAAATCCACGATAGCCTTTAAAAGCAGAGACCACTTTATTCTTGTGGATCAAATCTTCAGCTCGAAGGTCAATCTCTTTCGTCGACATGCCGCTTGTTAAAGAACCTTGCAACTGTGTTACAATGGAACTAAGAATTCTACCAGCTTTTCTTAAAATGTCAACTTCATTAGCACTCTTGATCCGAATACCTTGCGCGGTCTTCATTTGACATCTTTTTCAAATTCATCCAGGAAATGTGCCGTTACCTTATTGTCTTCCCAGAAATTCGGCCTTCATTTGAGCATTGAGGCCAACGTTTTGGCCAGATCAACCGTCTCTGAATTACCATCCAGCTTTTTTAATTTATGCTGTTTAGTATAATGATCTACGATCGGTTGTGTGCTTTTCTGATAGACTTGCATGCGCTCTTTGATCGTTTCTTCATTGTCATCCGTACGCTGATAAAGCTCGCCTCCACATAGATCGCAGATGCCGGCCTTTAAAGGAGGCTTATTGATCATATGAAACAAGGCCCCGCATTTGCGGCACACCCGACGGCCTGTAAGGCGTTTTAAAATAACATCAGCATCAGCCTGCATGTCCAAAGCAAAATCTAAAGGTGCATTGGCTTTCGCCAGTATCATATCAAGGTCCAAGGCCTGCTTGAGAGTGCGCGGAAAACCATCTAGCATAAACCCTTTTTTCATTTCTTCAACATTCGATGTCCGCTGCTCGACTAATTTTGTCACCAACTCATCTGAAACCAAGACACCTTTGGTGATGAGATTCTTGATTTCGTTCCCAAGGGTGGTGCCCTTCTTGATTTCCTCACGCAGCATATCACCGGTCGAAACGTGTGCCAGGTGGTACTTGTCTTTTAATAATCCAGCCAGAGAGCCCTTGCCGGCACCCGGTGGCCCTAACAACACAACCCTCATCGCCGCCCCCTAAGTTGTCCGGATTTCATGAACCCCTCATAATGATGCATCTGCAAGTGCGATTCAATCTGCTTCATCGTATCGAGCATGACACCAACAGTGATCAAAACACCGGTACCTCCAAAGAATGAAGCCACCAAATAAGGCACTTTAAAAGAAGCCATAATGGAATCCGGCATGACCGCAATCACGCAGATGAACAGGGACCCTACCACGGTGATACGGGTCAAGACATAATCCAGATAGTCCGCAGTTTCTTTTCCGGGACGGATGCCGGGCACAAACCCGCTCTGTTTCTTTAAATTTTCCGCCACATCTGCAGGATTAAAAACAATGGCCGTATAAAAATAGCAGAAAAATATGATCAACGTCGCGTATATCATGTAGTACGCCAAATGCCCGCGTTGGATCCAGGAAGCAAAATGCTGTAATCCGCTATGAGGCAAGAAAGACGATATCGTCGCCGGAAATAAAATAATGGACTGCGCAAAAATGATGGCAATGATACCAGCCGTATCGACTTTTAAAGGTATAAATGTCCCTTGACCGACGGTTGTTGAAGTGTTCCCGGCCCTACGAGCGTACTGCACCGGGATACGGCGTTGGCCTTGAGAAATCAAGGTGACGCCGATAATGACCGCGATCAAGAAAAACACCATCAAAACAATGGCAATCGGCTGTAGTTGGCCTGCCCCGCTTTTAGGGTCTAATAATAAGGTAAGATAATGATACGCCGTCGGTGCCCTGGATAAAATACCCGCCGTGATGACAAGCGAAGTACCGTTGCCTACCCCCCGCTCCTGGATGCGTTCACCTAACCACATGAGGAATATGGTGCCTGCCGTCAAGGTCATCACCGTCGAAAAACGGAACCCCCAACCTGGGTCGCTTACGATTTGCATGCCGCCAAAGCTGGTAGGGCTCTCAAGCCAAAGGGCAATAAAAAAAGACTGTATCATGGCCAAGCCTACCGTGCCGTAACGGGTATACTGGTTGATCTTCTTATAACCAGCCTGCCCTTCTTTGGAAACTTTCTCCAGCGCAGGGATCACTGCAGTTAACAATTGCATGATAATGGAACTTGAAATATACGGCATGACCCCCAGGGAGAGGACCGTCATTTTCCCAAGGGCCCCTCCAGAGAACATGTCCATGATGCCAACCACGTTTCCACCACCGTTGGCTGAGCTCATTTTCTGGAAGAACTGGTTAAGCGCCACCCCATTGATACCAGGGGTTGGAATAAAGCAGCCCAAACGATAAACCGCGAGGATACCAAGAGTAAAAAGGATTTTCTGGCGTAATTCAGGCACCTTAAAACAGTTTGAAAAACCTTTTAAGAATTGGGAAATCATAAATTTACTAAAAACCTTTAATAAAGCCTAAATTCTAAATCTTAAACAATCCTTTTAAACTCTTGACCATTCGAATTTGTTTATGGTTTAAGATTTAGGGTTTAGAGTTTCTACAGTCCCGCCAGCCTTGGTGATCTTGTCAGTAGCTGCCTTAGAAAAACGATGCGCCTGCACAGTTAATTTTCTATTAACCTCTCCCACGCTCAAAATCTTTATTGGCTGTAACAATGACCTGATCAAATGGTGGCTTTTTAAGAGCTCCGG
>CAYZLU010000283.1:0-3590 GCA_964479285.1 uncultured Planctomycetales bacterium
AGAAATCATTGAAGAAGACCCTGCATTGGAGATCGCGCAGATTGCCGGTGGAAAGGACGATTTCTTGTATTTGGTGGGACATAACCTTTTCGATGCTGCTCGAATCGATATTTCAGTAGGTGGCAGGGAGGGGGGGATCGAATTGTTGCAAATAATGAAGAATAAAGGCGATGCCTTGCCCTTTATTATGTTGTCCGCCCATGATGAAATGCAATACGCCCTCAAATGCCTGCAAGCAGGGGCCAGGGGGTATATTAATAAGAAATATATCTGCACTGATGTAATAAAATGCCTAAAGGCAGTATTGGAAGGTCATTTATTTGTATCTGGAGACAAGGGAGAGCAGATTTTAAGGCAATACAAGAAATTGGATAGTGCTGTCAATTTATAGTTTTTTAGCTTTTGGCTGCATGGGGGAAGTACTTGTTTATTTAGGGATGTATCGGTATACTTAATTTATGGCATATCAATTATTAATCGTAGATGATGATCCGGATTTTCGTGAAGAACTGCGCGATTGCCTGGATGATTATACAATTATTGAAGCAGTCAATGGGGCCGACGCCCTGGCGATTTTAAAAAAACCTAATGCCGTTGATCTGGTGATCCTTGATGCTGTTATGCCCCAGTTATCAGGATTGGAAGTATTACGGGAAATCAAACGGATCAAGCCTGATCTGGCCATCATTATGCTGACCGGCCAGAGCAGTAAGGACATTGCCATTGATGCCTTAAAAGGCCGTGCGGATGATTACATTGAGAAACCCATTAATGTCGTCAGGTTTCTAGAAACGGTCCAATCTACCCTGGCCGCAAAGGCCCTAGAGGGTTTTACCTATACCCATGGTATCCATGCTAAAATTGGGCAGGCCAAGCAGTTTATTGAACGCAATTTTGACAAGAAAATTACTTTGGTGGATGTCGCGGGACAACTCTGCCTAAGTCCAAAATATTTTAGCCGTATTTTTAAGGAAATCACCGGACAGGGCTTTAACGATTACCGCCTTTCCGTCAAAACTGAACATGCATGCGGGCTTTTGAAGAAATCGGACTATACGGTCACAGAAATATCAGACCGCCTGGGATATCAAAATTTAGAATCATTTATCCGCATGTTTGAGAAGATGATGTCTGTCAGCCCCACGCAATACCGCCATAAGAACCAGAAAAGGGCCTTGAAAAAATACTAAGATTGGTGATTTGCTTTTATTCAAAAGTTTAGGTAAAATGAATAAAATCAAATCTATTCATGGGGGTTCTTTATGCCGTTATCAATGTATCAAGCTTCAATTCCGGTATTTATAAGCAAGTTAAATAATTTGTCAGGGATCCTCAAGAAAGCAGAGGCACATGCAGAGGCCCGGAAAATTGAACCGGAAGTTTTCATTAATGCCCGTTTGGCCCCTGACATGTTCTCACTGTTACGGCAGGTGCAAATTACCAGTGATGGGGTCAAAGGGTGTGCAGCGCGGCTTGCCGGCGTGGAAGTGCCCAGTTACCCGGATACCGAGAAAAATTTTTCCGATTTACAAGCGCGAATTACCAAGACCATTGAGTTTTTAAGGACATTTAGTGCCAAGCAGATCGATGGCAGCGAAGATCGCAGAATCACCTTGAAGCTAAGAGGGAAGGAAACGGTTTTTTTAGGCCAGCCATATTTATTAAACTTTGTTTTGCCCAATTTTTATTTTCACATGTCCATGACCTATGCTATCCTGCGGCATAATGGCGTTGACATCGGCAAAATGGATTATCTATCTGACCTAATGGAGTATACGGTAAAATAAGGATTAACCAGGTCCAGATCAAGGAGAGAGAATGTTTAAATACAAAGTGATTGCATTTGTTTTATTGACCGCCGTGTTTATGTCTGGAAGAGCATATTGCCAAGAGGCAAGGGCTGCTTCTGGTTTGGTGACCGATATTGATGTGGAAGCCGGTGTCATTAATGTGCAGACAGAAAATGGGAATATGATGTTTTATCTTTTGACTGAATCAAATTTATACCGGTCTAATCATCACATATCTTCTATAGAGATTGAGAAAAATGACCCGGTAAAAATCCGATATGTCAGTACGTACGGTAAAAACGATATCGTAAGCCTGGTGGACAATAAACCAGCTGGTTAGTTGGTTGGACAGGAAGATTCGATGAATATTAAGGCCATGAGGAATGTCCATTTGTATTTAGGGTGTTTTTTTGCTCCATTACTCATCCTCTTTTTGATTACAGGGTGCTGGCAGACATTTGATTTGCATCAGGCCAGTAAAAAGGTCGGTGGGTACAAACCACCGGAGATCGTCAAATCCCTTTCACAAGTCCATATGAACCAACGGTGGACTGAAAGCAATGTACGGTCACAGCCATCGGTAATTTTTCGCTACCTGATTATTTTGATGTCATTGGGGCTGTTGGTTACAACTATATTAGGGATTATGATGGCTTTTAAATACACCCGGCCTTGGTTGGTATGGGCTTGTTTGTTCATGGGTATATTTATTCCTGTTTTTTTACTGTGGATGGCAAGGGGCTTTAAATAAAAGCCGTTTATCTCACCCATCAATTATACCTTGGTATAATTGCTTTTAATTCTTCCCAATCGTAAGATATCATCAGTCCATCAGAAGAAAAGCTTGTCAAAATAGGAAAGTGTGTTATATTTGTTAAATAATTTCATTATTCATACATTTCAAATACCTTCGTTATTTTATGTTCCTTCTCTAGGAAAAGTGGAAGAAAGTCAGAAACAGGCAGAACTCTCCTATTTGTATTTTCGATTTCCTTTATTATATTGTTTGTTGTAAGGAGCAGTTTCATTCAGAGGGTTGAATGTTAAGAAGGGTAACGATTACAATTTTATTTTGTTTGGCAGGCCTTACCCAAACGGTATTTGCTGGGGTCAGCTTAAGCGTCAACCCGGTTGATGGCAGTAACAGTTTACGGTTTGAACAAATGTCTGCAGCCGTAGGGCAGAATAAACAGGAAATCCATATCCGGGTGAACTCCACAAATGGGGGCCGGTACCAGGTCTTTCAAAGCATTCCTGAATCCATTATGAATGAAAAAGGAAATATTTTGAATTTAAACGCTATTAATGCCCAGACTTTTGCCAATTCTAACAGCTATGGAACGCTTTATATGCAAAATTCAGATCATTTGACAATGAGCGACCAGCTCCTGTACTCTTCCAGTCAAGGCGGGGATAATGACGGTTTCATTATCGGGTATTCCTTAAACCAGAGTTTGATCAATAGCAGCGGAAGTTTCAGGGGCAGGCTTGTCTTTACCGTACGCGGGATGGGAAATGATGCCAGCTATCAGGTGACCATCGATGTGTTATTGGAAACTTCTTCAAGTTTAAAGATCACGGTCAAAGGGGCCCATGATCCTAACCGGATACATCTTAAGGGCACCAGCACCAGCGAAAAGACAGCGGATTATGTCAATGTGTCTTTTTCGGGGAATTTAGGCAAGGAGGTCCGTATCTATCAGGAAACCGAGACCTTCCCCCAGAATGAAACGGATGAGCTATTAGGGGCCGGCGTTTTGCAATTGGGGATGCCTGGCTCCGCCAGTGAGTCGCCGGATC
>CAYZLU010000284.1:0-3586 GCA_964479285.1 uncultured Planctomycetales bacterium
GCTGATGAAATCTCTCCTGACACCTGCCGGTTGTGGGAAGTTGGTACAGGCAATAAGCTTGATAAAGACCGTTTTCGTCGAGATCTGGGTAATGTCGAAGGGGCCTATCAGGAAGTTTTACGCAGAGTTTCGCAGATATGAAAGTTTTACGAAGTCGAAGGGATAGGGCCTTTGATCTGGCGTGTTGAAGTTAAACAAAAGGACGGGGTCCTTGACCCCATTGGACAATCCATTGCCAAAGATATTACTGACCTGAAATTAGGTGAAGTTTCACAGGTGAGGGTAGTGTCAGTTTTTCTCCTGGAAGGCGATATCACCAGGGCGGAAGTCAAACTTATCGGCGATGAGCTTTTGATTGACCCTGTTGTCGAACAATACAGTTTCGATTTGAAACTTCCCCTTCAGTCAGCAACCCACCACGTCGTTGAAATCGCCTATAACCCAGGTGTCATGGACCCTGTGGAGGCCTCTACCCTTAAGGCTGCCCGGGATTTGGGTGTGGCAGGGATCAAGGGGGTACGTACGGCCAGGCAATACCACATTCACGGTAAGATTTCTTTCAAACAATTAGAATCAATCACCGGCCGCGTTTTGATGAATAAACTCATCCAGCATGTCGTCCGTGATCCTTCCCATGTCCCTGCCACGTTGGGCATGACAGGGCCATCCAAGTCCCAATTTGATGTGATGATCGTAGATTTAGCTGGGGCCAAAGATAAAAAGCTTTCTGAAATTTCTAAGAGCGGTCAGCTATATTTAAATTTAGAAGAAATGAAGGCAATCCAAAATCATTTCGAAAAGGAAGGGCGTAATCCGACGGATGCAGAGTTGGAAACTATTGCCCAGACCTGGAGCGAGCATTGCCGTCATAAAACTTTTCGAGGGGTGATCCGTTATCGTGAAGGCAAGAACGGAAAGCCCCAAATGGTCCGCAGCCTTTTTAAGACCACCATTGCCGCCGCCACTTTGAAGTTAAATAAAAAATGGTGCATCTCCGTTTTTCATGACAATGCAGGGGTTATTGCCTTTGACGAGGATTATAATGTCTGTTTTAAAGTTGAGACACATAACCACCCTTCAGCCCTGGAACCTTTTGGCGGTGCGAACACCGGTGTGGGGGGGGTCATCCGAGACACCTTAGGTACAGGCCTGGCGGCCAAGCCTTTGTGCAATACTGATGTTTTTTGTTTTGCACCGCCGGACACTCCAATGGCAAATTTACCGACAGGCACCCTGCATCCGCAAAGGGTCATGAAAGGTGTCATTGCTGGGGTGCGTGATTATGGCAATAAAATGGGTATACCGACGGTCAATGGAGCTATTGTTTTTGACAAGCATTTTGTTGGTAACCCGCTGGTTTTTTGCGGCAATATTGGGTTGATCCCTAAGGGCAAAGAGGTCAAACGCGTCAATAAAGGTGACCTGATCGTAGCTGTCGGAGGGCGCACTGGCCGCGATGGCATACATGGTGCTACTTTTTCTTCAGGAGAGCTTACAAGTGAGTCAGAGACTGTTTCATCAGGCGCTGTGCAAATCGGGAATCCCATTGAGGAGAAAAAAGTCCAGGACGCCCTTTTGAAAGCGCGCGAGGCCAATTTGTATTCCGCCATCACCGATTGCGGGGCCGGGGGATTTTCTTCGGCCGTCGGGGAAATGGGGGAAAAGACCGGTGCCCGGGTCGATTTAGACCGTGCGCCCCTTAAATATCAAGGCTTAAAATACCACGAGATCTGGATATCTGAGTCCCAGGAGCGCATGGTCATTGCGGTGCCTCCCTACCATCTTGAAGCTCTTTTAAAAGTTTTTGCGGATGAGAATGTTGAGGCCGTGGTATTGGGTGAATTTGACGGCTCCGGCCGCTTGCAATTGTTTTTCCACGGCCAGCAGGTCGCTGATTTGGACATGTCATTTATCCATGATGGGTTGCCCAAAATAACGAAAGAAGCAGTTTATCACCGGCCCGTTTTAAAACAGGAAAGATTGCCTAAGAATGCCGGCCAAGATTTGACTGAAAGTTTATGCATGGCGTTAAGCCATTATAACGTGGCTTCAAAGGAAAGTGTTATCCGCGTTTATGATCATGAGGTGCAGGGGACCAGTGTCATTAAACCTTTAGTAGGGGTTTCCACCGACGGTCCTTCAGATGCCGCTGTTATACGCGGCCGGCTCGACTCTAATCGCGGCATCGCGGTTTCCAACGGAATCAATGTTCGCTATGGCAAGATTGATCCATTTTGGATGGCTGCCTCCTGCATCGATGAAGCAATCCGTCAAATCATCGCTGTAGGAGGATCGTTCGAGCGCATTGCCTTGCTTGATAATTTTTGCTGGGGCAACCCAGACAAGCCTGACCGTCTAGGGTCCTTGGTGCGCTGTGCTAGAGGGTGCTATAAAGCTGCCGTGGCTTTTGGCACACCGTTTATTTCTGGTAAAGACAGTTTATACAATGAATACACCCAGAAAGGGAAAAGTCTTGCGATACCAGGGACGATTTTGATCTCGGCTATCGGTATTATGGACGATGTGGGCAAAAGTGTTACCATGGATTTTAAAAAGGCAGGGAACAGCATTTATGTGATAGGGACAACTTTTGATGAGCTCGGCGGATCAATATACCTGGAGAATTTAGGGCAATTGGGGTTCCATGTGCCACAGGTCAATTTTAAGAAAGCTTCTAAAATTTATCGGGCTGTCGAGAAGGCAACAAGGGAACATTTGTTTGCCTCTTTGCACGATTGCTCAGAAGGCGGGGCAGCTGTTGCCATGGCAGAGATGGCTTTCGCCGGCGGATTGGGAGCAACAGTCCTATTAAAGAAGATGCTTTACAAAGGAAAACGCCAAAGGGAAGATGTCCTGCTTTTTTCCGAAAGTAACTCGCGCTTCATAGCGGAAGTTGCGCCGGGGCATGAAAAAACGTTAACAACAATTTTTAGGGGCCTTCCTTTGGCAAAGGTGGGTATGGTTGAAGCCAGCCCCGAGTTTATGGTGTATGGACTTAAAGAGCAGCCAGTCATTAATGTACATATCGATGAGCTTAAGAAGATTTGGCAAGCGCCATTAAAATAATTTTAATGTCATTCCAGCACCTTGGCCAAGGGCCGAAGCCCCGAAGGGCAGGCAGGAATCTATAACAAAGGAAAAACAATGACAAAAGTTAAAAAGCTCAAGCAAGCCCCTGACCTGCAAATGATGGAGGACCCTTGGCGAATTTTTCGCATCATGGCGGAATTTGTTGATGGCTTTGAAGAGCTCAAAGACATTGGGCCGGCTGTCAGCATATTCGGGTCTTCACGTATCCATACCCTGCATTCTTATTATGAAGCGGCAGAAAAGACAGCTGAACTTTTGGTCAAGGCAGGTTATGCGGTCATCACCGGTGGTGGACCAAGCATCATGGAAGCTGGTAACAAAGGTGCTTCCAAGGCTGGCGGACAATCCATTGGGCTTAACATTGACCTGCCCTTTGAGCAAAAAGCCAATAGTTATATCAATCATTTGATTAATTTTCATTATTTCTTTTGCCGCAAGGTCTGTTTTGTCAAATACGCCAAGGCCTTTGTGATTTTTCCCGGCGGCTACGGGACCC
>CAYZLU010000285.1:0-3581 GCA_964479285.1 uncultured Planctomycetales bacterium
GCGTTACAGCAACAGCAGTACTTCCCAATGTCGTGGTCGCTGCAGTACCGTTAATCAATGCTACGGTGCCCCCGCCATTCTGGGCGTCATTCACAACAAATGCGCCTCCTGATGCAGCATTATTTACCGTGATTGTGGTAGACCTGTCAGATATTAACGTACCATCAGTGCTTCGAACGGCGTCTCCAGCGGCATCATAACCCGCAATAGAAGAATTGGCTGCTCTGGCAGATTGAGAAAACAGCAACGGCATTAATATCATCATAACAATGATGGACCTTGTTTGTTGAAGCGCTTTACCTGGCATTGATATCTCCTTAAGTGTTTGACAAATTACAATAATTAAAACATCTCTTTATTGAACAACTTCTTTTTTGATCACCACACATCCCTTCCTGCTCACGGGCATTAGAAAGAATTTAGCAGATCCCGAGTTGAGGATAAGAACATCTTTTTTAATCACGCCTGGTGTCCCGCTGACTTTGAAACGGTCCCTAAGCACTCCTGAACATGATTCAGGTATAAATTGTACCGTATCATAAACAGCGTCACAGCCTCCGGCAGGTGTCGGTGTAAAGCTGGTGCTGGCATAGAAGGAAGGAGTGTTAGGCGGTATAACTTCTAAAGACGCTGAAAAAACGTGCTGGTCCGGCCCGTTGGGAGCAAAAAAAAGAACAGCCCCGCTTTGGGTGTCATTTGTCAGGAACCTGCTTATCTGGTTAACACGGCTAGTGCAGGCAAGCACCCCTCCCTGGACAGCGGCTTGGGTGATAGGATTAACAGTAGGCAAAACAGCCTGGTCCAGGGTGTCCTTTGCATCAATTTTTGTGCAAAAAAACAAACAGCAAAAAAACAAAAGGAAAATAAAATTCGATGACATAGTGATTTTGACCTTTTAAATATCTGACCCGAATGAGCAGCAATTTTGAGAGTATTCTAGGGAGGGAATAAAAACAATTCAATTGTACCAAGGTATTATCCTGGTATTTACAAGAGGATCGACTCTATATTTTCGTTGTTCCCCAAACAAAACCCCCCTGCAACTTATTCAGTTACAGGGGGGTTTTGTTTTAAAGCATGTTATATAAAACTTAATTAAGACTGACCATGTCTTTTCTCATCTCTTGTGGAACTTGGTCAAGTGAAGCGATTTTAAGCACCGAGTGTTTGTCCTTTAATGCTGTCTTATCATATAGATTAACCGTTTTATGAAGAGGTAGTTTCCACATTTTACCTGTCATTGGATCAATTACCAACAAACCAAGAATACCACCTGGCAACAAGAAATTGGCAAAATACCAACCATCGATATCCGCTCTAAGCTGGGCATGTTGTTCAGCATAACCCGGCCTTGAAAAAGTCAAATCATAAACTTTCGCATGAAAATAAGATTCTCCTGCGGCCAATGGAACTGTTGCTGGTGTTGTTCCTGAAAATATATTCGTGCCGCTATCATCTGTAACCGTAACATTCGCTCCAGAAGGATTGCTATCAATAGCTACTGGAAATGTGCTTTGGCCAACAATACTGGCGCATCCTGTAAAACTTATCAATACTAAAACAGCAACTAACCCTTTGAATTTCATTAGTCCTCCAATATTGGTACCGGTTTAAAAATTAATGACAAAATTATAACAAATTATAATCTTTTTTCAAATTCTTATTTTCCAAAATTATCATCAAAACAATTCCTTACCCTGTTTTCCTGGGGGCAGGAGAAGAGGGTCTTTGCGGTTGTAGGCATGCCGGTCAAAAACCCAGTCAAAATCATTCTCACGTTTGGGGTACCATTCACCAAAGAACGGCATTTTTCCCGTTTTTTTATTGATAACAACCAGGTATTCCGTTTCTAGTAATTCCGTATAATTGTCAGTCAAAGCATTGCTGGACATAGGCTCAAAAAAATTGTGCCCGAAGACTACAAACCAATAATCCGGGTATTTGTAGACCATTTGGCCGGTTTTAATGTCCGGAAAAGAGATCCTGTAACTGTCTTTTTCTTCTGTGTCAATCAACATCCGTTGAGCCATGATCTTGGCCTCTTCTGCATCAACACCGTTCTCGACATGCACAAGTTTGTCATAATTCTTATAAATCGCCCTGGTCGAAGTGCAGCCTGCCAGGAAACATAAGGCCAATATGCCCCCCTCCCTTACCCTCCCCACGATGAGGGAGGGAATCCAATTTACGTTAAAGTATTTTTTCATGACAAAAACCTCGTTGAACGTAGATGGCGTTCCAAATGGAAAACCAGAAAATGGTTCAAGACATACTTGAGTTCTTTCTTGATAAAAGGCGCCATCCCTAAGCGAAGCGCTGCTTCCCAATTGTTCTTTTGGATGTGCAAAATGGACGCCACCGCCCCCAATGAAATGGACGTGGCCTCTCCGGCATGGTCCTTGCAGACCCCGCATAAAAGCCCGCCCAAACGCAGGCTGAAACGCGGGGAATCTATGACGTGATTACTGCAGCGCACACAGGTCTCCAAATGGGGCTTGAAACCCGACAAAGACAAGATCTTGATTTGAAATGTTTGGACAAGTTTGCCGACATCCGTGGTCGTCTGCAGGCACTTCAAAAACACCTGCATCAAATTATAAATCTCCAGGTTACGCTCCTCCACCGGCATCAAGGTGTCAATAAGTTCCGTGGCATAGCTGGCAGCGGTCATGCGTTCCAAGTCCAGGTTCCGGCCTGAAAGAAAATCCTTCATGTCACAATGGCTGATTAAATGGATATCACTATTGCGGTATTGGTAATAGACGATATCATTGAGGGAAAATTGGTCGACGCTGGATCCGAATTTCTTAGGGTCCTTGCGTATGCCTTTTAAGACACCTTTGACCTTGCCAAAGTCCCTTGTCAGAAAAGTGGCAATGCGGCTGGTCTCACGGAAATCAAATGTCTTTAGCACTAGGCCTTCAGTTTTTACAATCATACCCTTGATTATGCCAAAATTATGATATAATTCAAGGTAATGTATAAGGATTTTTATAAATTTAAAGAACTCCCTTTTAATACCACCTCAGACCCTGACTTCTTCTTTCCCTCTTCGCGCCACGAAGAAGCCTTCAGCCACTTGGTTTATGGGATCAATTCACGCAGAGGCATTGTGGTGGTCACCGGTGAAATCGGTACAGGCAAGACGACCCTTTGCCGCACATTGCTTAACCGTTTGGACACCTCTGTCAAGACCGCGCTGATTCTAAATCCCAATTTTTCGGACCTGCAATTGCTGCAGATGATCATCAATGACCTGGGAATATCCTATGTCAAAAAGACCAAACTTGATTTAGTGGGTGCCATCTCTCTTTTTCTGGTTGAAGAGTCCGCCAAAGGCAATAATGTGGTCGTCATTATCGATGAATGCCAAAGCCTCAACGTCCGGCAGTTGGAACAGATCCGGCTGCTGTCCAATCTTGAAACTGAAAAGGAAAAACTCCTGCAAATTATTTTAGTCGGCCAGCCTGAGTTGGGGGAAAAACTCAAAAACCCCGCCCTGCGCAAATTGACGCAGCGGGTGAGCGTGCATTACCATATCCTTCCCTTGCAAAAAGAGGAAATTGAAAAATATATCAATC
>CAYZLU010000286.1:0-3562 GCA_964479285.1 uncultured Planctomycetales bacterium
CCAGGTGCAGGCAGGCCCAAAACCTCTCCTTGCGCGTAAGAAACCTTTGGTGTAATCACCATGGTCACGATAAAAGTGATTGTGAGGCTTAAACTGATTAAACGGGAATACCAGGACTTGCGGATAGATAAAATGGTCATTGAATCTCCTTGTATTAGGTTGAGTTTACGTCATCGCTCACTCTTCGGCCCTTTTACTAAGGACTCCCCAATGGTCACCACGCAAAACGGGCGTCCAGCATGATGAACCATCAACATCGGAAAACGTTTTCTTGAGATCTTAACTTAAGCTTAACATAAAATATATGTATTTGTCAAGCTTGTATCTATTTGCAAATAAATGACTTACGTTTATTTCAAAAAATTCTTTCATAATCTTCAAATTACATCCACCATTTATCCCTAAATTGCTCAGAACAATTATTGCTGATAAATTGATAAATTTTATCTTTATCACTATCCATGATTTTGCTAAAAGACAGGCCATAAACATAGCGGCCCTGGTCTTCTTTGGCCCATGGCAGATGGACCTCAATTTTCATAAAATCAAAATTATCTCCCAAGGTCAGGGACATTTTCATGTGCTGTTCTTTAGGCAATTGTTTATTAAAAGACGCGCATATTCCTTTTAAATTTATGTCCTCGATGATGCAATGGTTAAATTCCTGCAGCTGCGGCAGCCAGACCTTTACTTCTTTCTTGACCTGCCAACGGGGGAGCTGTCTTCGTTCATCCATCTTTTCATCTCCTTTCTGCCTCCGAAATTAGAACGCTACTATAAACGCATAGGTGGTTGACTGATAATTAATCTCACAAACAAATACATTGATAAGAAGCGTTATTACATTGACAACCCCAGGCAAGCCGCCACGGCTGCTTCCCTGTGCATCCATGGGGACTTGTATGCTTAATTCAACCTGTCTTTCCCTCAACGTAATAACAACCTTGGTCAGGGTAATATAAACTATGCGTATTGAATGTAGCAACCATTTTTTTAATACCCCTTCCATCATTGACATGGGACATAAAATTGGAGCTGAAGAGAGGGCCATTCTTCCTATATTATTAAGTCCGCAGGAAAAAGTGTGTTGAAGCAATGCCCCAATGCTTGGAAAGAGCTGTGCTCGGTCCTCATACCGGACACTCGCTGTTGCTCGGTCCTCATACCGGACACTCGCTGTTGCTCGCATTGACACTCCCCCGATTCGGCATTTTGACGAATGCCCATGGGTATGCGGCAAGCAATGGAGAATGCACCGCATGGCGACCCTAGGGGCCAACCGGTGCGTCACTCTCAAAATACGGGGGCATGTGCGTATTTTGATTTTATTTCTTTTTTGGTGTTTAAATAATCTTGCCAAATAATTTACCTGGATCAATGCAGGGAAAAATTTCCTTATAAGCAGCGTTACAGCAGCATTGAAGGACATATTCGCCTTGCGAATGGCAGCCGCCAGCGGGCTAGGTGCTCCACCGCCTGGTTTAAACGGCTTCATTAAAACAATGAAGGTAATAATAAAAACCAATAAAAGCAGCAAAATGATGGCCCTCAAATCCCTGTCTCTTGAAATCCTCGCCCCCACCACTAATTTCTTTCCCTGCGCGTATTTTAAAAGCTCTTTCAGGCCCATGGCAATGTCAGGGACATTTTCATTGTCTAAAATGACATGCGCGAAAACGACACCATTTTCGTCACGCTCCACCGTATAATAAAATGAACCTACCGCTTCATTAATTCTTTCATTGCCCTGGGCCAACCGTAAAAATTCTTTAAAGTCAGCCCAATAATGGGCGTACTCTCTGTAAATTGAGCCCGGTGTCATCACCGACAAAATCGCTTTAAATTCATCTAAAAGACCTGCTTGCCGGGCTTTTTCAGCCAAACAAAAATTACTTTCTAAGACAGTGTCCAAGACTATTTCATGCTTGTTCACCAGCAGTATCGCACTGGAGCGGGGGCTTAAATGGTAAGAACTAGTGTTTTCTAAAGGAGTTTCCTTGCCCGCAGCAAACAGGTCTTGTGATGCTTCGCACGAGGTGTCGACAACCAGGCGCCACTGATCGCCTGCTGGCATGGACGGCAACTGAAAATCAACTGCGTCAGTGGCGGCATTGAACATCAATAAGAGGGCGTACTTTTCATCTTCATGGACCAGGCAGCCAAATTGTTTTTCCCATGGGTTGTTCCAATCGGGAATGCCTCCTTGCGGGCCAAACCATTGGATCTCAGCGTCCGTGTAAAATTGTTCTTTGCTCAGGACCGGATGGGCACCACGAAAAGCGATCATACTTTTGGTAAAGTTGAAAATGTCCCTGTGTTGTCTTAAATAATCCCAATCATACCAACTTATCTCATTGTCCTGGCAGTAGGCGTTGTTATTTCCCCTTTGGGTGCGGCAAAATTCGTCGCCGCCCAGCAGCATCGGGACCCCGCGCGAGACCAACAGGGTCAACAGGAAATTCTTGATCTGGCGCTTCCTGGTGGACTCAATGACAGGATCTGTTGTCGGTCCTTCGACCCCGTAATTACCGCTAAAATTCTCGTCTGCCCCGTCTCTATTGTCTTCCCCGTTGGATTTGTTGTGCTTTCTTTCATAACTCACCAGATCAGACAACGTAAAACCATCGTGACAGGTGACATAATTAATGCTGTTCTGGGGGCCCTTGCCCGAATGGCTGAAAATATCAGCACTGCCGCAAATACGGCTGGCCATGAGGCCAATCATCCCATGATCTCCGCGCCAGAAACGCCGGACTTGGTCCCGGAACTTGTCATTCCATTCCGCCCAACGCCGGTCTGCAAAATGGCCCAATTGATAGGCGCCGGCAGGGTCCCAAGGCTCAGCGATGAATTTCACGTTCTTCAAAATATCATCCGCGGCAATCCTATCGAGAAGGGGAGACCTGTCTGATAAATTTCCGTTGCTGTCCCGGCCAAGGACTGACGCCAGGTCAAACCGAGACCCGTCGACATGCATCTCTTGTACCCAGTAACGCAGCGCGGTCAATATAAGGTCCTGTACCACCGGATGGTTGGCATTAATGGTGTTGTGCGTGCCCGTGTAATCCTTATAACTGCGCCTGTCTTCATCTAATATGTAAAAAGTGTTGTCTATGCCACGGAAACAAAGTGTTGGCCCTTGCAAGCCCGTTTCTGCCGTGTGGTTAAATACCACGTCCAGGACCACTTCAATCCCCGCTTCGTGAAATGCCCTGACCATCTGCTTAAATTCCAGCGTCTGCTGTCCCAAACCTTCCAAACTAGAATAGGAAGCTTCGGGCGCACGAAAAAGCACTGGATCATATCCCCAATAATTTTTAAGCGGTCCCCCAAGGGAGTGTGTCAATTCCCTTTCATTAAATTCCTGCACTGGCATCAGCTCCACAGCCGTCACCCCTAATTCTTTGAGATAAGGGATCTTTTCCGTCAGGCCCCTGTATGTGCCGGGATGGTCTACGCCGGAGCTGGCGTGGATGGTCGAACCACGGACATGTGTTTCATAAATAACTGTCCCTGACCATAGATGATTAGGAGAACGGTCACCTTGCCAGTCAAAAGGCTG
>CAYZLU010000287.1:0-3537 GCA_964479285.1 uncultured Planctomycetales bacterium
TGACCCTTAAAAGATCCAAAAACGGTTTCATACGGCCTTTCTCTTATATAAAGTAAATCTTCCGTATTTCTTCAGGACGATCCAGTCCCCGGAAGCCAAGAACTTGCGTGCGCGTTCTTTGGCGGATTTATAATCAGATTCCTTCAATAACCAGGGGTCACGGCTGTCAATCAATGCATATTGGACATCGGGCGGCAACTTATAAGACCATTGATCACTTTGGAATTTTGGGTCATAAATCTTATAAAACGCATACAAATCCTTGCGTTGGGATAACGGGGCCAAAAAAGAAAAAGAAGCCAAAACCGAAGCGTCCGGGGGGACCAAACGGACCAACTCCCATTGATCGTGGAGAATCTGCTGGGTCTGGTTTGGAAAAGCGTTCAAGATAAATCGTTTGTGATGCTCCGTAAATAACATAAAAAAATACAAAAGACTCAAGAATGAAAGGACCATTAAAACGAAGGGGTATGCTGGTCTCAAATTTTTATGGATATATTCCAAGGTGCTGATGGTGGCCAAAAAAAGGACCGGAGACATTGTCAAAACATAAGCAAAAAGGATGCTGTGTTCTGTCATCGAGGATGATAATAAATGTTGGACAATAATGGGGGAAATTAAAAATAAAACCCCAGGTGAAGCCAGGGGCAGATACATAAATGGATTAAAAAGAATGAAAAGGAACCTGGTATTTTCCGGGGTCAATATATAATGCCACACCCTGATGGGGTGAAAAATGAAAGAAAATAAAATCCCCTGGATGGACCCCCCTAAATCCTTATAATTTTCTCCGATATAATAAGGATGCCCTTCTCCTATGGGCCTGCCTGACATGTAAGGGATAAAAACACAGACTAATAGATAAAAAGAAACCAGGGCCAATGCCCCTGGAATGACTGCCCAGCGTATCTTGTCTTTCTTTATAAACAAAGCGTGGATGCTGAAAGCCAGGACAATCAATGACAAGTTTTCCTTAATAAGAATCAATATCCCCGCGCAAACCAAAAAGCCAAGCCAGCGCTCCTTCTCGTAAAAATAAAAAATCAACATCAAAAACGGCGGGGCCAAACTCTCAAAATCAAATTCATAAAATATGCCGAACAGATTAGGGATATAGAACAAATAAAGACATAAAAAAAGAAAAGCTGTCGGGGGGCCTAATTTCTCTTTTGCAAATACATATAAAACATATGCTGCCGTTACAAAAGAAAGGACCTTTAACAAAACCAGCGTTAAAGGATGTGGGAATAATTTATAAATTGGGACAATAAGGACAGCGATCAAATTGGCATGGTTTGAGAAAAAATTGGTGTCGAATAACGAAACATACCCAGCCCCATGACAGAGGCCCCACATGCCCTGGGCAAAAAATGCCAGGTCCCAGTCATAATACCCAAAATGAAAAAATTTATAACTTAAAACGATGGAAAAAAAAGAAAATGCGGCCAGGCACAGCGCCAAAGCCATGATGTCCGTGCGGTCTTTGCCTTTAAATAGAAAATCCTTCATTCATTTAAGTTTATATTACATTAGGGAGCAAGACCAATAAAAATGGTAAAATTTTTACAGCCTTCCGGTTTAAAACCTGCATCAAAACTTTAGTATCCTCTTGACAATATTTCGTTTATTTCTATGATTAGAGAATAAAGAGTGTCTCAAATAACAATGAAAGCCCTAAAAAAGCATGTCCCCTTTTTTCTTTTATCTCTTCGCAGCCATCCTGATCCTTGCAAGCCTTTCGGTGGTGCTGGCGCGTAATCCCCTGTATAACGTTTTGTCATTGGTAGTCGCTATTTTCTCATTGTCCTGTCTCTTTGTGGTGCTCGAAGCGTTTTTTGTAGGTATGATCCTTCTTTTGGTCTACGCAGGGGCTGTGCTGGTCTTCTTCCTTTTTGTGGTCATGTGCCTTAATCTTAATGCCATCACGCCTGGGACAGTCCAGCGAGGACGCTTTCAGTGGCTCGGCGCTTTGGCGGGGTTGATGTTCGCCGCCTCATTTTCCTTGGCCTTCAAAAGCTTCATCAAGGCCCAAACCATGGAGGTGTCTTCGGTCCGCGGGACAATTGAAACCATCGGGAAAATTCTTTTTACAGATTATCTATTGCCCTTTGAACTGACCTCCTTCCTTTTACTGATCGCAATTTTTGGGATCGTTTCCCTGGCCCAAGGCGCACTAAGCACTGGTAAGGACATGGAAAACTCATGATAACTCTGGGTTCTTATTTAGCTTTAAGCAGCATTATATTCTCCATTGGCCTGGCAGGGGTCATGACCAGCCGCAATGTGCTTAAAGTCCTTTTGTCTTTGGAACTTCTTTTGGCGGCTTCCAATCTGTCTTTTGTGGCTTTTTCCAAATTTAATGGTGATTACGCAGGGCAATTGATCGTATTTTTTGTCATCCTGGTGGCCGCTGCAGAAGTCGCCATCGGGCTTGCCATCATTGTATTGATGTACCGCCGCCTTTCAACAATCCAGGCCGATGATTTAAAGGAAATGAAGTGGTAACACCTATGATAGAGCCCTTATTAGTATGGATAGCTTTTTTTGCACCGCTCGTTGCGTGCGTCCTCATTACGCTTTTTTTCCTGCGCTCTAAAATGTCCAGCTCCCTCATTGCCATTGCCGGTATCCTAACTTCTTTTGTCTGTAGTTGTTTGGTCTTTACGCAAATGTTCCAGTCTAACCCTCCGTCCCAATTACAGCAGTCTTTGACCTGGGTGCACCTTGATGACTTGACGATTAATTTTGGTTTCCTGATGAATCCTTTGGCGATCATGATGCTCTTGATCGTCACCGGTGTCGGCAGCGCCATTTTTATCTATTCCAGGGGATATATGGATGAGGATCCCAGTTCCCCCAGGTTTTTTGCCTTTTTAAGTCTTTTTGCCTTCTCTATGATCGGCATTGTCCTGTCCAATAATTTTATCCAGCTTTTCATGTTCTGGGAACTGGTGGGCTTAAGCTCCTACCTGCTTATCGGTTTCTGGTATCATAAGCCTTCTGCCGCGGATGCAGGGGTCAAGGCGTTTATGGTCAACCGTTTGTCTGATTTCGGGTTCTTGTGCGGTATCATTTTGTTGTGGAGTGTTTCTGACATTGGCCAAGGGCGCAGCTTTCAGTTTACGGATTTGGTCACTGTTGTCCCTCATTTGTCCCCTCATCTGCTGACGGTGGTCGGTCTCTTGCTTTTCTGCGGTGTGCTGGGTAAATCCGCGCAAGTGCCCTTACATGTTTGGCTCATCGATGCCATGGAAGGCCCCACGCCTGTCAGCGCGTTGATCCATGCCGCGACCATGGTGGCAGCTGGTATTTATCTATTGGCCCGCACCTTCTTTATTTTTGAACCATCAATGACAACGCTTACAGTCATTGGGTACACCGGTGCTATTACGTCACTCATGGCTGCGGTCTTGGCTGTTGCTGAGGATGATATTAAAAGGATCCTGGCTTATTCAACGCTCAGCCAATTAGGTTTAATGGTCATGGCCTTAGGTTTGGGCGGTCCTGTTCAGGGGATGTATCACCTGACCACCCATG
>CAYZLU010000288.1:0-3532 GCA_964479285.1 uncultured Planctomycetales bacterium
AAGTTGGGAAATTAAAATATTTTAGTGCATCCGAAGCTTTAAAATTTGCTATTATGACCAACCCCGCCGCGATCCCGGCTAAGAAGAAAAAAGATTTGGAGATCCTGATTGGAAAATACATCAAATAAAACAGATTACCAAAAGACTTTAAATTTACCGCAAACTGATTTTGCCATGAAGGCGGGGCTGGCTCAAAAAGAGCCGCAGATGCTCTCCCGTTGGCAGAAGGATGAAATTTATAAGCAGATCCGACAAAAAGCCAAGGGCGCCAGACCTTTCATTTTGCACGATGGGCCGCCGTATGCCAATGGCCATATCCATATCGGGCACGCGCTTAATAAGATCTTAAAGGACATGATCGTCAAATACAAGACCATGAAAGGCTTTGACGCCTTGTATATTCCCGGATGGGATTGTCATGGCCTGCCCATTGAGCATCAATTGCTGAAGGACATGAAAGCATCCAAGTCTGATTTTGATACCCTGGTTTTCCGTAAAAAAGCGAATGAGTACGCGATGAAATATGTGGCCATTCAGCGGGAAGAATTCAAGCGTTTGGGGATTTTCGCGCAATGGGAAGATCCGTACCTTACCCTGAGCCCTCATTATGAATATTGGATCCTGAAATCGTTGGCCCAATTGGCCGGCAAAGGCTATGTCTACCGCAGTTTAAAGCCGGTCAATTGGTGTTTTAGCTGTGAGACTGCCTTGGCCGAAGCTGAGGTGGAACATGAAAATAAAGAATCACCAACGGTATATGTAAAATTTCAAGTCAATAATCCTGAGGTCTTGGGATTGCCTGTAGATAAAAAGGTTTCATTATTAATTTGGACGACAACTCCATGGACTTTATTGGCCAATGTGGCGGTGGCGGTCAATCCAGGTTTTGATTATGGAGCTTTCGGCGTTAATGATGAATTAATTATCATGGAAAAAAGCCGTGCGAATGATATTTTAGTCGGGGAGATAGAAGGACCAAGAGTTACCTTCCCAGATTCTTTTTTTAAGGGCAAAGATTTAGTCAAGTTAGTTTACATACATCCTTTCAGCAAATTGGAGCGTTGCCCGGTCGTTACTGCTGATTATGTTACTAATGAAGATGGCACTGGTTTAGTACACACAGCGCCCGGGCATGGACAAGAGGATTATCAAACTGGTTTGCGCTATAATTTGCCCGTTGTGATGCCGGTTAACAGCAAAGGTGTGTTTACCGAAGAGGGTGCGCCATTTAATGGCCAGTTTGTTTTTAAGGCGAATGACCATATCATTGCTAATTTGCGAGATCGCGGATTATTATTGGCAACGGCGAAAATCAATCACTCGTATCCCCATTGCTGGCGTTGCAAAAATCCGATTATTTTTCGCGCCACGGAGCAGTGGTTTTTAAGCATTGACCATCATAATTTGCGTAGCCAATTAAGGGAAGCCATTGAAAACCAGGTTGAATGGGTCCCGCCTGCCGGGCGTGAGCGTATTTTGGGCATGGTCAATACCCGTCCGGACTGGTGTCTTTCCCGCCAGCGTCTTTGGGGAGTGCCCATTCCGGCGCTCATTTGCGGGGGATGCAAGGGTAAGCAAAAACTTTTCGTTGAGGTCATTGAGCACGTGGCTCTTCTTGTCAAAAAATACGGCAGTGACGTATGGTTTGAGAAGGATGTAAAGGAGCTTTTGCCTGAAGGGTTTAAATGCCCTGATTGCGGCGGCCATGATTTTCACAAGACCCAGGACATCCTGGATGTCTGGTTTGATTCTGGTGTCAGCCATCAGGCTGTATTTCACGAGATGATCAAAAGTCCTTTACCAGCTGATTTATTTCTGGAGGGTTCTGACCAGCATCGGGGATGGTTCCAGTCCTCGTTGATCCCTTCTGTGGCCATGGACAAACAAGCGCCGTACAGACAGGTCTTGACCCATGGTTTTGTGGTGGACGGGGCAGGGCGTAAGATGTCCAAATCATTAGGGAATGTGGTCAAACCCCAGGAGATCATTGATACCTATGGCGCTGAGGTGCTTCGTTTGTGGGTGGCTTCCAGCTCCTATAATGAAGATGTGCGTATTTCCAAAGAGATCATTGACCGCCTGGTGGATGCCTACCGCAAGATCCGCAATACCCTGCGTTATTTATTGGGTAATTTGCATGGGTTTGTTCCGGATGAACATATATTAGCATACGAGCATATACTGGAATTTGATCGTTGGGCCTTAAACCGTTTGGCTTGCAAGATTGAGGCCATAGACCAGGGGTATGACCGGTATGATTTCGTGCAGGTTTTTAAGGAAGTATATAGTTTTTGCAATGAAGATTTGTCGAGCATTTATCTTGACATCCTCAAAGACCGGCTGTATACTTGCCCCGCTTCTTCAAAGGAACGATTAAGCGCGCAAACTGTTCTTTACTATATCCTTGATGCATTGATCCGGATTTTAGCGCCTGTAATGTCATTTACAGCTGAGGAAGCCTTTGAGCATGGCCCCAAGCCCAGGTCTGCAGGGCCTGGTGGGGTGCACCTTCTATCCTGGCCTTTGGTGGATAAAAATTGGGTTTGTCCGGATATTGAGGAAAAGTTTAAGGTGTTGTTAGACATGCGCGGTTTTGTCCTGAAAGCTTTGGATGAACAAAGAAAATCAGGCAAGATCGGCAGTGGTTTGCAGGCCAAGGTCGTCATCCTGACTGCCAGTGGCCGCGACTATCAATACTTCAGCTCTTTTAAAGAGATTTTGGCACCTATTTTTATTGTTTCTCAGGTTGAATTAAAGGAGGAGCCTTCAGTCACGTCACCATTGGGTGATTATTTCAGTCAGACGGAGGTGCAGGTTTATCCGGCAGAGGGCATTAAATGTGCCCGCTGTTGGAATTGGCGCATGGATGTTGGACGGGCCATCGCCCATCCATCATTATGTGCACGTTGTACAGAAATCGTTGAACAAAGAGTATAGACTTTTAGGAGGGTATGTAATGGCCGCAAAGAAAAAAATAAACCCGAAGTTTGAGCCGTACAAAAAACTTCTTTTGAAGATCAAGGAACAGATCACCGGTGACATCCGTGGTTTGTCCAATGAGAACAACGGAAGTGGTAATGACAGAGGCGGGGATGTGTCCGGGCATGCCTTGCATATGGCGGACGTGGCCACTGATATGTATGACCGTGAATTTACTTTGGGCCTTGCTGCCAATGACCGTGAGCTTTTATATAATGTGAATGAAGCTTTAGAACGCATTGATGAAGGTGATTATGGCTTGTGTGTTGCCTGCAAGAAACCAATCCCAGCGACACGTCTAAAAGCGATCCCACACGCGCAAACCTGTTTGAAATGCCAAGAATTGCGTGAATCCAAGAAACGCTGATTGCTTACCATGCAAGATGCCCGTCGTTCTAAATGGGACATTATTATTTTCTTATCGGGTGTTTTAGCAGTCGTCCTGCTTGACCGCCTGACTAAGAATTATTTATCTGGTTTTCTGGATTTAAACGAGTCCATCACGGTCATCCCCAAAATCTTGCGTTTCACCCTCGTGCATAATACCGGCATA
>CAYZLU010000289.1:0-3502 GCA_964479285.1 uncultured Planctomycetales bacterium
GGGCTGAGGTCCATTTGATGATCAGCAATAATGATTCTTGCCTCAACTCTGCCATTGAAGCGGCAAAATTGGCCAAGGCATCCCTCGCGGAAAAGCCGGCTAAGTTGATCCTTGTATTTGAATCCTTGGCCCGTCATAAAATCCTAGGGAACACGGCTTTCAATGAAATCCAGGCCATCAAGGATGTCCTAGGCAATACAACCCCCATTGTAGGCATGTGTTCTTACGGTGAGATTGGGCCCTTTGGTACACTGAACAATATAAAAAATATTTACTTACATAATGAAAGCATCCTTATCGCAGCCATCTCGTAAATGTTGGTGTTCTTATAATGAATCTGGCAGGCACAACCACTCGTTTAGGATATTTTAGAAGTAAAATCTAAGGAAAAGGCCATTATGGATTCAACAACTTCTGAGATCATTTTCATACTCGGCGTCATTATCTTTACACTCCTATCTGCCACGTCCTATCTCATTTTTTCTTATATCAATAAACAAGAAACCATCAAAGGAATGAAAGAAGCCCATGACAAACTGATGCGTTCATTCAACGATTTAGATGAACAGGCCAAACTGATCGTCCGCACCGATCTTGAGCTTAACAAGACCAGGGAAGAAATGGACAAACGCCTCAACGGCTTAAACGCCCTTCAAAGGACGTCCCGTCAAATGAGCCAAGCGCTTAATGAAAATGAGATCTTCCAAAGGATCCCCCCAGCCCTTTTTGAAGATTTAGGGTTCTCCCGTATCCTGATTGCCTCTGTGAATGATAACAACGTCCTAAAAATCCGGCTTAACGTCGGCTACACGGATCTCCGCGCCGGGACCATATTAAAAGAAACCGACGCTGAAGAAACCCTCAAGGGCTCTGCCCATTATCTGTCCTCCAATAATTGCCCGAACAAAACCAGGGAAAAGATAATCCAAATTTTCGAATCAGAGCACTTTATCCTCTCACCTATCTTGACCCAAACAGGCAGCATTGGTTTTGTTTTTGTGGGCAACCGTTTTCACGCTCCGGCAGTCACACAGGCTGACGAAGAATTGATCACCATCCTCGCCGGACAAATTGGCCAGTCTATCGAAAACGCACATCTGTTTGAAAAAGTGTTCCGTTCAAGCCAGGAATTGGAATTAAAAGTCGCGGACCGCACCAAACAATTGGCGGGTGCACTGCAAAAAGTCAATGACATCAGCAAAAAGAAATCAGAATTCATATCCGCCGTTTCACATGAGCTGAGGACCCCTTTGACGTCTATCAAAGGTTATGCCGCCATCCTGATCGCCGGAAAAATAGGCGAAGTCCCTGCAGCGGTCAAAGAACGCCTGGCAAAAATCAATGCCCATTCTGATAATTTGGTAGGCCTGATCAATGATCTCTTAGACATCGCCCGTATTGAATCCGGCCGGCAAGAAATGAAATTTTCTAATTATAAAATCAAGAGCATCATCGATAACGTCGCTGATTTACTCGCCCCCCAAATAACGACCAAGGGTGTTAAACTGCAGTTGCACATACCCGAACAACTGCAAGAAATCTACGTGGACAACTCCCACGCAGAACGTGTCCTTATCAATCTAATAAGTAACGCCATCAAATTTACCCCCCCACAAGGGACCATCACGCTGGAAGTGGCCCCGGCACTCGAGGATGGGTTTGCCGTCTTTAGTGTGTCGGACACCGGCATCGGCATCCCTGCGTCAGAAATACAAAAACTTTTCAGTGAATTTTTCAGGGTCGACAATGAAATCAATCAAAATGTCAAAGGGACTGGTTTAGGACTGGTCCTGGCTAAAAATATCGTCCAGGCCCACCATGGCCGGATGTGGGTCCAAAGCAAAGCTGGGATTGGGACCACTTTTTATTTCACCCTTCCTTCGTCACAAAAGGCATTTAATGAACCTGTGAACCTTGAGCATGCTTCAGTGCTCATACCGGACATGCACATGAGGCAAATAAAATGATGCGCCGTGAGCGGATCCTTATCATCGATGATGACCCTGATATCCGTGACGTCCTTGATTTAAGTTTGTCAGAGCATTACAGCATCTTTGCCGCCAACAATGGCAAAGAAGGGCTGGAAATGGTCAAAGCTAAAAACCCGGACCTGATCATCACCGACTATAATATGCCGGTGATGAATGGCACAGAATTTTGCCGCCAGTTGCGCCACGACATTTTACTGCGCCACCTGCCTGTCATCATGCTGACCGGCAAAGGGGAAACCAGGGACATGGTCACGGGCATCGATTCCGGTGCCGACGACTATTTAGTAAAACCTTTTGAACCCGAAACCCTGCTTGCACGCATCCGCATGATCTTAAAACGCACCACCCGGTCATTGGATGCCAACCCCCTGACGCACCTGCCCGGAAATGCATCTATTATGGAAGAATTCCAGGGCCATATCGACAACGGCAACCCCTTCGCAGTGGGTTACGCAGACCTTGATAAATTCAAAATTTATAATGATAAATATGGTTTCGAGCGTGGCGATGAGATCATACGTTCACTGGCGCGTGTCCTCATTGATGCTACCCAGCAATTTTGCGGTCAGAATGCTTTTGTCGGCCACATCGGGGGGGATGATTTTGTATTTATCAGTGAAGATGATAAAGCTGATGCCATCAGCCAAAACATCATTGATGCCTTTGATAAACTCTCCCCCAGTTTCTATAACAATGAAGACCGCGCTGCTGGTTTTATCATGGGAGTTGACAGGCAAGGTAATACCGTTAAAACAGGACTTGTCTCTGTTTCCATTGGCATCGTCAGCAATGTCAATCAACGGATCACCCATGTGGCCCAAATCGGTGAGCTTGGCGCGGAGTTAAAGAAATTTGCCAAATCAGTAGGGAAAAGTAATTTTCAGCGGGACCAAAGAAAGAAGTAGTGCCTGAACTACTTTCTTAAAAAAGTAGTGACAGACACTACTTTTTTTGTCTCTGCTTTTTTTAATTCGCAAAGCACCCAGAGGGGTTTCCTGCGAACCAATGCAAATTTCCACACATTGGCATGTCGGCTGCACATTTTGGCCTCCGTTGGTACAGGTAAGACCTCTAGTACATTGACAACCGCAGATACCCCCAATATTAGTCCCGCAGGGAGCCCCATTATCGCCGCAAGAAGGAAGAAAAATGGAAGCGGGACAAACGCAAGAGCTGCCATTGCAAGTCTGGGGAGCAGGACAGCTGCCCGTTTGACATGTGTCCCCGCAACCATCATCATCTCCGCAATTTTTGCCGGCACAGCTGCACGTATCGCATGAGCCAGGCGCACCGGGTGTAGGGGACCCAGGAAAATTAGTGCTGCATTTAGTCCCTGGAGCACAACCTCCATTTAGATTCCCGCAAGGACCGCAACTGTCGCTACCGCAATTCAGGCCAGAACCTGGAAGATGGTTCCCACAAGAAGGCCCTGTAGGGGTGCAGCACGTGCCTGGTCCATTGGGCGTAGAACTGACGCATTCACTGCTGGCACCACCACATGTCCCGCAAGA
>CAYZLU010000290.1:0-3481 GCA_964479285.1 uncultured Planctomycetales bacterium
CAAGATAACGCCCGAAGAGGCCGCATCAGAAAGTTATTCAGAACAACGAGCAAAGGTCATCGACCTTTACATAATAATTTGGTATTGTTTAGAATTTGTGGCTATTTTACTATGTGTCAATAGGGGGGATATTGGTAAAACTTTTTGGGGAAAATCCATGGTATTTTTAGTTGCTTGGCGAATATTAGAAATCTTTCAATATAATGTCAACTTGATTATTTTTGAACACTTGTCTGATCGGCCAGTTAATCCCGTAAATTCTCATATACGAATGGTGGTATTAGCTTTTTTAAATTTTATAGAATTTGTTGTGTGTTTTGGGATCATATACGCCGTCAATTATACGCTTCTTAGGCATGCCGGACAGCCATTAACGGCATTCTATTTTAGTTTTATTACTCAATTAACTATCGGATACGGTGATGTTTATCCGACTGGTTATTTAAGATTGATTGCTGCTATTCAAGGGATAGTGGGTTCTTTTTTTATTATTTTGGTCTTGGCAAGTTTTATTAGGTATCTTCCTGAACATGAATCATTGAAAAAGAATAGATAAATTGTGCGTGCGGATGATTTTCACAGACTAAAAAAATGAAGAATCATTTGCGCTTATTAGCGTTAAGAGCAGGGGCAGTTCAAAAATTTAATTTCAGCACGAAAGAAAATTTTAAAAGCCGATTTCCCCCACCTGGACACCGCCAACAACAGACAAAACTAGGGAACGGTCAATAGATTGTTACCCCCCTTAGCCAAAATAGGCGCATACCAAGCGAATAGTTGATCCAAGTCTACAGGTAGAATCATCAATAAACGTTTATCAAGGTCAGGGTTCTTTTCTTGGGCCAGTTGCCATGGCGTTTTATGCTCTTTATAAGAATTAGGTCTGTGTAAATTAAAATAGAGCAGGTAAGCAGCAGCCTTATTAAAAAAGTTAGACCTATCAACGGGTAGTGACTTTTGGGGAGCCTTAGGCGAGGATTGGATAGGGGGATGGGGTATTAAATGTTGCGAGCGTTGCGTTCAATACAATAAAAGTATATTACTCATTGCAGATGAGTAATATATGTGGTATATTCTCACTGTGAATGAGGATAATAAAACTATGTTTACAAAAAGCATATTAAAAGAAGTAGTTTTAGAAAAATGGCAGGAAATGCAAGGTCTAGATGAAGGAGTACCGCGTCTAGTACTTGCAGACATTGGCTCGCATAGGCGATTGTCTCATGCAGTCGTTGTTTCTGGGATGCGTAGAGCAGGTAAATCAACACTTTTAGCCCAGGTTGCTCGCAAGTACTACAAGGTTAAAGACTATTATTACTTTAATTTTGAAGATGAGCGTTTTATAAACTTTAAAGGGGAAGATCTAAATCATTTGTTTGAAGCTTTGGTTGAGTTGTTTGGAGAAAGACAAGTTTTCTTCTTTGATGAAATCCAGAATGTGCCGAATTGGGAAGTCTTCGTTCGACGAATGATTAGTAAAAAATATAAATTCTATATTACAGGTTCTAATGCTTCATTATTGAGTAAAGAATTGGCAACCCGCCTAACAGGTCGCAATGTAGTGACTGAGTTGTACCCGTTTTCATTCAAAGAATTTTTGTCTTTTAAAGGCATTGATGTTGAGGCCAATGCCTTGTTATTGACCCTGGAGAGGGCAAAGCTTAAAAGAAATTTTCAATTATTCCTAAGGGAAGGAGGGATCCCTGAATATCATAAATATCTAGATCCGGTTATACTTAAAACTATTTATGAAAATATTATTTACAGGGATATTGTGGCCCGTCATGAAATTAAAGATGTCCGGGCTTTACGGGAACTAAGTTTATATTATTTAACTAATGTGGGATCGCTCTTTACTTACAATAAATTAAAGAAAATGCTGGGCTTAGGGAGCGAAAATACAGTAAAAAGTTACACAGGATTCTTACAAGACAGTTACTTGATGTTTGAGTTGCCCCGCTTTTCTTATTCTTTAAGACAGCAAATTATGAACCCTAAAAAGATTTATTGTATTGATAACGGGATCATTGCCGCTGTAGCATTTCAGTTTTCTAAGAATCGAGGAAAATATCTGGAAAATTTGGTCTATGTTGAATTAAAACGTCGGGGTGGTGAATTATATTATTATGATACAGTAGATGGCCAGGAAGTCGATTTTCTTATTAAGAATGGAATTAAACAAAAACAACTCATTCAGGTTACTGAAAGTTTGTCAGATGTGAATGTCCGCAAGCGAGAAGTTGGTTCTTTAGAAAAATCTATGAAAGAGTTAAAGATAAAAAAAGGCATGATTCTTACAGAAGATGAAACTGAGACAATAAAGATTGGAGCAGGGATAATAGATGTTAAACCAATTTATCAATGGTTATTGGGGTAGACCCAACAGTTGCCTTCTGTAGTGCCACTTGGACACAAAGTCATTAATATCAAGTATTTATAACTAATATGAAGCTCAACCGGGCAATGATTGTAGAGTTTCAAAAAGGAAATTTCTCTGGCGTTAAAGGAATCATTCTAAAAATTACTCCCATATCAAATCTAGTTTTTGACAAAATCCTTTAAATAAAAAAGTTCGTAATTTATGCAAAATGCGAATTCTTTACATCTTTTCAATTATTTTTAATGATAAATTGCATGAATTTTAAATCAAAAAACTTGCAATTATGCAGGAATATAATATACTTGAACTGGAAGGAATAGGCAATGAAGACACTAGAACATTTAAAAGAGCATCTTAAATCAGGCCAAGTCTACCGGAGGGCCGATCTTGAACAGTGGTCTAAGGCAGTTGATCGGCATCTTCAATACTTGGTCAAGGAAGGGACTCTACAAAAAATGTCACCAGGGCTATATTATTGCCCTGAAAAAGCCTCTTTTGGCCAAGTGCCGCCAGAGGATAAAGAAATCGTGCGTGCTTTCTTGAAAAGTAATGACTTTCTTTTAACGTCACCTAATCTTTATAATTCTTTGGGGGTTAGGACTACACAGCTATACAACAAGCGGGTTGTTTATAATCATAAACGGCATGGAGAGTTTACGCTTGGAGGGAAAGCTTTTGATTTTCGCCTCAAGCATAAATTCCCTGAAAAATTAACAAAGGAATTTTTATTTGTTGATTTGTTGAATAATCTAAATAATCTTTCGGAAGATCGTCAGGAAGTCCTACAATATGCCAAGGAAAAGACATTACAAGAACGCGGCCCCATGAGAAGGTTCATCAACTCCTATGGGGGAGAAAGAACAAAGAAACTCTTTAATAATTGGTTAAGGCAGGAACATGCTTAATTATCTTCACAATCATCCTGAATTTAAAGAATTGCTTCGGACTGTAGAGCATCAAAAGAAAATTGACAGTAGTTTAGTCGAAAAGGACTACTGGATCATGCGCTGTCTTTATGGCTTACAGCAGGAAGGCTTTGAATTTGAACTAAAAGGCGGGACTTCACTTTCTAAGGGTTACGGCATCATTCATCGCTTCTCG
>CAYZLU010000291.1:0-3468 GCA_964479285.1 uncultured Planctomycetales bacterium
AGTAATGCCATTAACTCCATTGGGATTATTGTTTTCTCCAATTCCATTGATACCGTTAGGTCCATTGTTTCCTGTGATTCCATTAACCCCATTGGTTGTTCCATTACTTGAATTTGGATAACTATTGCCTTGATTATTAGTATTATAGTTAGGATTATTTCCAGCCATATTGGACCCATTTCCAACAGAAGATCCGACTCCCGAACCGTTTCCTGCCGAAGATCCATTCCCCGTAGAGGGAGATCCACTTCCCGTGGAACCAGTGTTAGAAGCACCAACTTGGGCAAAACAAATACTCACTATACTTACTCCTAAAATCAAAAACATAATAATTTTGCTTCTCATAAACCCTCCAATGATGAAAACTCATTTTATTAGCTGAACTTCTGTCGATCATGATTAAGTCAGCATTTAATTATTAAGGTCATGCCTTACAGAATCTCCCACATCTTGCCCCGTTGCCCTAATATCATGTCCCAAAGAATGCCTAAATAGGGGCCTTTCATCTGCAACGGCCCAAACAAGGAAGACCACTAACAAAACTGTTAAAACACCTGTTGGCCTGTATCCCCATGATTTACTATACGGCCAGTTAGGCAAAGAAAAAACAACCAAAGCAATCACTACAAATAGCAATAAGGTTTCAATAGACATTAATTTTCTCCATTTTGTTTAAGTTGGTTATTTTTTAAACTTCTCTCAGCTTCAAGCCAATTATCAATATCGGACCCGCCTTTTTCTTTATGAATTTGATATGCTCGAGGCTGTATCGGATTATTATCTACAGCCCCATCCCTTTGGATATCTTCTAATTTTAATTACCCCAAATGTTTGATGATGATGTGTATGTTTCGACATTTTTCTCCTTTTGAAGACCTTTAAGATTTGTAAAACTAAGCCACTTTCCTACCACTAATTAGCTGAAAAATTATAACGACAACAGCAATGGCCAAAAGAAGATGAATACCCCCACCCATTGTGTAGGACGAAACCATTCCGAGCAACCAAAGCGCAAACAAAATAACTGCAATTGTGTATAACATATCTCTCCTCCTAGGATTGATGTATCACCTTATTAATTTAAACCTGCTTTTTTAATGTATCTGCCGCTTTATCAATATTATTTTTGACAGTACCACGAAACTCATCTGCCTTACCTGCAGCTTGTTTAAAACTTCCCTTTACTTTATCCATTTGACCATCCATATTGTTTCTCCTGGTTTAGATATTGAAGGCCTCTGCTTTCAGCTTCCATAGCTTTTTTAGACATAAAATGTTAGCTTGTCGCTTTGGCAGAGACCTTGTTAATTAAGAGGCATGTACATATCTTTAAAACTTCTTACTGTTCTTCCTTCTTTTAAGCTTATATCCCTATTCTGCCCCTGTTTAGATTTCGTATCCGGCAATGGCTGATCTTTATATTCGGGTTGATCAGTCTGGTTAGGCTTTTCTTTAGTCTGTAATTGTTTGTTCATTACTACCTCCTGTTATATTTGTTGATTAAGTTAAATACTCGTAATAGTGGTCGTCACTTCAACTAGTCAACTTCATGACCACTTCAGCAAGGACCAAAACCATTAGACCAATCTCAAATTTAATAATCATATTTCATCCCTTCTATTCGACTCCGCTATTCATGATCGTATTTTAAGGGATGATAAGAATGAATCAATTGAACTGGGGTATAATAGAAAGTAGCGACGGATAATAATATTCTTAGATTTTAAACTATAGGCTAGAAATTACTTCTTGCGCTTTTGATCATCGTAGGAGTATAGTCAAACTATCCAACTGAGCGTAAGGCAATACATCTTGGTAAAGCTGAATGGAAACAAACGAAATCACATATAATCGTGCCAGCGGGAAAATATATCAAGATGGAGTCCCTTACATTAATAAAATATTTAGGGATGAGGCTGAGGCTGAAGATTATTTAAGCCAAGTCGGTCTAAATATACGCTCATCTGCAAGACAATCTGAATTTCTTAATACTTCCCAAACAAAGATCAATTAAATTCAGGCTCATGCTTCGCCTCAGCCATATAAAAACGCTCAGCACAAGTAAAAGCACCTGTGCTGAGCGAGGCCACGTAGTGGCCGAGTCGAAGCATTGCGGGGCGGGATTTGAACCTATGACCTCCAGGCTATGAGACTGGCGAAGCTACCGAGCGACTCCCCTATCGTTGATTCTAAATGACTTACGTCACTTTTTGCCACTAGCTAAAACCATTTTAAGAATGTTTTATTCCACAGCAGCCGCATGGTGGCTTCTGGGACATGGCATTACTTTCTTTTTTAATTAACTTCATCCCACAAATTGGACAATCGCCCGGATGGTCATAGAGAATCTGTGGGTGCATTGGGCAATAGTAAACATCATGTTTCTTTTCAACCTGTTTGATTTGATGAAGCTGTTGCATAGTCAACCCAGCAACCGGCAGGATAGAAATTAGCATGATGATCATGATAATATTTTTGGCTTTCATAGATTTTATTCTTTCTCGTCCAACTTACCATTAATTGCAGAACGGATTTAATTTATTTTTTCTATGAGGGAGGTGGACAATCTATCCACCTCCCTCATTTTCTCTTATTTTTGTATACCCACAGCGAAGTTACTGCCAACACATTTTAGGGTTGCCTGCACCATATCGCCTTTGTTCAAAGAGGCGATATCCCCCGCTTGAAGACCAATGACAAAACTATGCTTTTCATTCAGGTCTTTTACCACGATTGTATTGTTGCCGGTGTTAATTGATTCAACAGAACCAGAGATGGTCTTAACCGGCTGAATAGGATTCATATAATGAGTAACTGGAAAGGCCGCCTGGCCGGTAACATCCTTGGCTTCTACCATCGTTGCCTTTGTCAGGACCCCGTTAATCTTATAGGTAAACTCAACGGGAAATCCATTGGTAATATTAGTGTCATATCGGCTACCAACAGCGGTTGTAGGGTTAGCAAAAGCCGCACCATTTAAAACTAACATAAAGATACCTACCATTAACATTGTGTTTTTCATAGCATCCTCGCTTTTTATTGATTCCGTCATTGGAATCAGGTAACAAACTATTATTAATTAAAAGATAAAAACAGACAGAAGAACAAGCGGGGTATTAAAGGCGTAAAACTGATGTTTGCAGAAACAATGGAAGGGAATTTTGAACTACTTTAGGTGGTGAATGATAGTTAAAGAAAGCTGGTTGTTTAAAATTCTCAGCAAGAAAGGAATTAGAAAAAAAAGTTACCTTTGAGCTAGAGAAAATAAATTTTGGAGTATCAACGTTTATCTTAGTATTTCTATAACTTTCTGTTAATATTTCACATTGGAACTGAGAAGATTGGCATGGATCTCCATTTACAGTTAGCCCCTTCTGAAAAGTCTCGCCAGAAGCCATACCGGCCATAGCCATTGTATGGGGTTTCGCACCCTCCATCCACATACAACAAAAGGAAAGCGTAAAATAA
>CAYZLU010000292.1:0-3450 GCA_964479285.1 uncultured Planctomycetales bacterium
AACAAAAAACAAAGTGATCCGGTCCTGGAAATAATGTTTTAATAAAGATAAAAGCAGGCCAGACCCGCCTCCAATATCCATAACCCTAGGGTGAGTTAATCCCGCATCTTCTATCAACTGAATGATGCGTGCAGCATGGACAACATCAACTAAAAATAAGCTACTAAAAAAATGCCCCATCACTTTAATGTCTTTTCGGGGATTTCCAAAATCACTTTCTCCTATTTCCAACAACCGTACAATGATAGGGTTTTTGATGTCAAGGATCGTTGGATCGACCATAAACAGCGAATCAACCATCCATGAATTGACCCTATTTCCGGGAAAGCGCATATTCAACATTTCTTGGATAGTGTACATCTCTCCTTTTTGGACAAGGGTATGCACCCAAGTGTCTGAAAGAAGTTCCGGCTTGTTCTGGCAACTTTGGTAATTGGCCATCACGTCTTTATAAATTTTTTCACTGTCGTTCATACTTCCCTTTTCAAATTCTTGAAGGCCCCTTGAAATCATATTTTCTCCGATTTATATTGTTATAAAAGCACCTACTTAAACCTTTGTGAATTTCCTGTACATGAGCTTTAAATTCGAGCGCTGCAGCACCCGTCCCAGGCCAGAAGGCGTGTTTTTATAAAGGTTCGTTTGATTGATGATGTGCTTTTTCTGCTCATCATCGTGAAAAAACCTTAAATTGATTGGTTCGCTCGACTCGGGGTAGTCATCCGGATTAATATAGAAACCCGTGGCCTGGATGGCCTCAAAATCATATTTAAAATTGGACACCGTGTCCGACTCCACATCCACGAATATATTCCGCTTCCTTAACAGGATAAAAAGCTTTAACTCATCCAGATAATTCTCGATACTGGGGCTCATTTTTCCTTTTTGTTCCAAGATGCTCTTGGCCGCCGTGAATATCAACTGGGTGATGTCTTCGAATTCGTTGAATAACAAAGCACGGTGGATCAAAAGCTCATTAATGCCCAATTCTCCTCCCACGTACCGTTCTACGATCTCTGGCGTTAAGACATAACTGTTGGCATGGTCAAATGAATCATAGAGGGCGACCATGGTCTGGCGCCTGAACTCTTTGATAATCTCAACGATCTTAGGTGAATACTTTTCGGGATGGTCTTTAATGTAAAGGAGGCTATCGAACCGGGATATCCCCAAGGTCTTGATCAGGGCGAAGACCTCATCAAAGATCGCGTTATTATGGAATGTCTCGATGATCAGGTTCATGACCCGGCATTCCAGGTAGTCTTCGACAGGAAGTGTTTTGCTCCCGATAATGATTTCTTCTATTTCCGCCACCGGATGCTGTTGTCCGAAAAATTCATAGATCCCAATGCAGCCGGGGATGGTCCTGAATTTTGTAATAAACCCGTATTGTTCCCGCGTCGCTTTCGTGGCCATGTCCGTCCCCACCAAAAGCATCGCCTGGTACATCCGGACATTATTGACATCATTATCGACCCCAAAACGCAGGCATTCAAAATGCTTTTGCTTCGAATCTCCTGGTAATCCAAGGATGATCTCGGTATGCGTTTTTCCTGTTTTTAATTTATTCCCGAACTCGATCAGTTCTTTATACGCTTCACTGGAAATATTACTCCGCTTGATGGCTTTTAAGACGTCCTGGTCCGTCGATTGGATCGATGCACCGAGCGTCCAGCTACCCTGCAAGACAGCTGCCACATCAATGACCATCTTGGGCTTATTTTTTCCAGCTGAAGCGCTTACCAGTACAGGGTACTTGTATTGGTCCTTTGTCTCGGCGATAACATTGGCCGTATCCAGGTCTTCCCGGTACATCGCAAAGTTCAGGTCAGTGATGATCAATTCATCCACATTCTTGACCCGTTTGGCAATATAATAAAGTTCCTCACGGGTCCGCTCTTTATCAAACCTATGTATTTTGCTTTTGATCTGTACCCCATCCGCGCAAAATGTGCAAGAAAAAGGACAGCCTCGGGTCGTTTCAAGCATGGGGATAAGCTTATCATCAAAAAATTGATCCAGGACGCCGGTAAGATAGGGGGAAGGAATGACATTGATGTCATGGATGCGTTCTATCGTTCCAAACACCAGTTCATCACCCACCACGTAAGAAGTATTTTTGGTGGCGACGCGTTCCTTCTTAAACTTTTTGACATCGAAATGGTATGAAGATAATTGTTCGAGCAGATGGGCGAAGCCTAATTCCCCTTCCAATTCGATATAAAAATCCACATTGGGCCACTGTTTAAAGAATTGGATCTTTTCATCCTTAACAATCGGAAAATTGGGCCCCCCCATGACGACCACGAGCTTGGGGTCCCGTGCTTTTGCCAAAGAAGCCAATTTGTAGCCGAGGGCAAAGTTCCAGCTATAATTGGAAAGACACAGCATGACCGGTGATTCATCTTGTATCGCCCGCGCTAAGTCTGTCGGAAATTTAAATAATTTAAAATCATAGTCGTGGCCAAAATGCTCCTTGGCATAACTCACAACAAAGCTAATCCCCAAAGGAAAGCTTGGAGAACTTACCCCTTGGGCGGTGTGCGAAAGATCGGCAAAATAAATTTTTGGCTTTGGCATCATCTTATCCTTTCATTTCAAATACCTTCTGTTCGTAAATCTTCCAAACCGGCAAAAAAGTCAAAAATTTCCCTCCGTCTTTAATGAATGTTTGGTGTCTCTTTACGATCGACTCAATATACCGCCAGGCAAAAACAACGACAAGTTGTGGTTTTTTGTCATAGAGTACCTGGGAGGGATAAACAGGGATATGATGCCCCGGCGTATAAAGCCCAAAGCGGTCTGGATTATCATCAACCACGTAGGACACTTCTTTTGACAAACCAAAAAGATGCTCTAATGTTGTCGTCCCAACAGAGGCCCCATACCCTGCAACTGTTTCTCCCCGTGCACGTGCAGCCGCCAACTCTCTTTGCAATCGTTGGCGTGTCTCTTGAATAAAAGAATTAAATGGCCCAAAGGACGAGATCTTTTCGATGCCCTTATGGGTCTCCATTTCAATCATTTGACTAATGGAGCTCTGCACTTGACGCCTGCCATTTTTTCCTTGAATATAACAACGGATACACCCTCCCTTGGAGGTGCTGTGCTGCACATGGATCAATTCCAACCCAAAAAGCCCAAGTGATTTTTGTAAGGAGCCAGCAGTAAAATAAGAAAGATGTTCATGATGGACAACATCCAATAATTTCTTATCAACCAAATCCAATCCATAACCCGTTTCAAAAACAAAGCATCCCTCCTGGCCGATCAACTCGCGGATACCGGTGAAAAAATTCTTCAGATCATCAATGTTGGCAACCACATTGTTTGCTGTTACCAAGGAAGGTGTACCGTATTTTGACCTGATTTCACACCCAAGCTCCGTGTTAAAAAACCGCTGCAGGACCTCAATTCCTGAAGCAGTGACCTGTTGTGCTATGGGGGCCG
>CAYZLU010000293.1:0-3438 GCA_964479285.1 uncultured Planctomycetales bacterium
AAATTGTTGTATGACAGCGGCTGCCGCAATTTAAGCTATGCCCCTGAAAGCGGGTCCCCTGAGATTTTGAGACTCATCAAAAAGAAGATCAACCCCGACCGTATGATCGATTCCATGCGCACGTCGGTCAAGAACGGGATCAACATCAAGGCCAATATGATCATCGGTTTCCCGGGGGAAAAATTCCATAACATCCTTGAATCGTATTGGTTTGCCATGCGTATGGCGTGGGTTGGTGTCGATGATATGTCGATGTGGGTGTTCTCAGCCTACCCGGGCAGTGAGATTTTCAATGATCTCATCAAGGCAGGTAAGATCACGGATTTCAGCGATGATTATTTTTTGTCATTATTGAGTTATTCAGATTTAAAGAATGTCGTTTCCTGGAACGAGCATTTTTCCAGTCGACAGCTCAAATACCTGCGTTTGTTTGGGTTACTCTTGTTTTATGTGATGACCTACGCAGTGCGTCCCTGGCGATTGATCAAGAGCCTGCGCAATATCCTGCAGCACAAACCACAATCACGCATGGAAATGATATTTGAAAAAGCCCTGCAACGGCACAGGTCTGCGGTAAAGCCTTTGCAGCAGAAAGTCATGGCGGGTCAACCATGAACCGATCCAGACCAGGGTTCATCCTTTGGGTCCTTTGCGGGATATTATTTTTAGAATACATCTATATTTTTTCCTTCCTGTTAAATTACCATTTCTGCTATATGCAAGAAGAGAACATCAGGACAGGAACATGGGCGTTAGGGGACGGGAAAGCGCTGCGGTGGGATGATTGGGCAAGGTCGCTTAATATTGACAGGATAGAACTTGATCCTTACAGGATAACCAGGCCGATATCGGATTTTTGCCAGGTGCTTGATGCCAAATTCCGGGCCAATTGCTGGAATTTTATCCCCCCTCATCCGGCACTGTCACTTTATTGGCCTCTTTACTTTATAGGCATCCCATTGTTGATGTTCAGGTTTTTCAGGAATATGGGTTGCTATCCGACCGTCTCCTTGGGGGGTGTTTGTTTATATTTAAGCTCCATTGGTTTTTTGGGCCCTATCCTTATGTTTTTCCATCCAGGCAAGGGGTTGGTCAATTTTTTGACCATCTGGAGTTTATTCCTGACATCCTTGATCTATCGGGAAGTGTCAAAATTGGAAGGACGGGTATCCTTTGCAGAGGTTCCCCATTTTGGGGCGTATTTTGCGGCGTTGTTATTTTCTGTTTTTATGACATTTTTTTGTGATGAAACAGGTTTGTTTGTGTTTGCGATCATTGGTGTATTTTGGGTGCCGCTTTTTTTGAGATTGAAAGAGTGGCGAATGATACTATTTTGCGCATTGTTATTGCCCTTGGGATATTTCCTGGCCATCCATTTTTTCCTGCCATACCTGCATTTGATGGTGCGGGGGGTCCATATTAACCTTGGCCACTGTGAAATGTTCCCGCATATTTCAGGGGTTTTTCTACAAAATCTTTGTACCAATTATGTTTGGCTGTTCGCTGATTACCCACATTTGTATATGAAGATCACTAATTTAATCACAAACAAGCCCTTTGCGATCTTACAACTGTTTTATATATCAGGGACAGTTTTTGTTTTGGTTTTATTTTTCAAGGCGATTTTTTGGGACGGCCCTAAATCGAGGCTTGCACCAATTGCCGGTTGCATGATACTTTTAATACTATTTGTGCTTTTTCATACCATCCTCATGTCCAGTTTTGGGCAAACATGGGGCGTCTGGTATTACGGGAGTCTTTTCCCGTTGATTTATTACGTCCTTTTGGTACTTATCATGCAGTTTATCCTTGAGGGAAGGTATGGGGGCATTTTTAAAAATCTTTTTATTTTTATCATTGCGGTGACAGCGTTGTTCAGCATGATATCCACCACCTGCAGATTCGACCAGTTTCACGCTAATCACCAGGTCCAGGTGGGGTTGAGGTGTGCCAAGGAAGAGATTTTCGGTGGAGATGCCGGAGAATATTTTAAGCAATTCAGTTTTAAGTACAGTCTTGAAAACAGCCACTGCCGGTATTTATATACAGTCTCAAAATGGTCCCAAGTAAAACAAAAGAAGATTGCAGCTATTTCGCAGGAAACCATCGACCACTGCAAGGGGCTTTTGGCAAAAGACATGGACTTTATTGATGAGACAAAATATTTAGATGTTGAGTTGTGAATCAACCATAGATGAAGAAAATCCCTTTAAAAGATCCCCTGGTTCGGAATATCTGGCATTTGACCTTGCTTGTCTTCGTGCTGTCCCTGCAGGTACTGATTGTCCTGGTCTTTATTTATCAGTTTGTCCCTTTGAAAATGGACCCGATCACCGAGGGGGTCCCCCAGGCATTGCTGAAGCTTTTCAAACCTAACCGCAACCACTTGTTTTATCACGTTTTTATTGCCGTAGCGATCATCGGGCAGTTCCTGGTCTTTTACTTTTACCGCAAGAGCTTGCAGCTGCCGGAACTGGCAGGGGAAATCCGCAAGTTTTTGATTTTTGAGACGGTCTGGGTGACGTGGCAATTGTTCGCGGTGTTTAAAATCCTGCAATATGACAACCCATTGTGGGCCAGGATTTTATTATACACGGGTTTTATTGCTGCTTTGTTAGGAAAGATTTTCTGGCCGGAATTAAAGAGTGGGATTAAGTATATTCAGGTTTTACTACAGAGTGACAGAAAATTGCATTCCCTCCCCCTTGGGAGGGATCAGGAGGGGGAGAATAAGCAAATTGACCTGCTTCACCCCCACCTGTCCTCCCCCATCAAGGGGGAGGGATCCTTGCGTCAAATTTGGGTCAGAGTAATAGACGGCGGAATTATTTTTATTTTGTTGTTGGTGATTGCCATTCCTGATACCGAGAAAGCAGTGCTGCGCCTGGCGATATATGATGGCAATAACCATTTTGACCAATGGTTAATGGCGCCTTTATGGGCCTATCACAAAGGTTTGGTCCCTGCCTTGCATGTTTTTAATCCGTTAAATTGGGGCGTGCCAGTTTTAGTCAATGCCCTGGTGGGTTTTGTGGGCGGGGTGACATACAGCCACGTGATAGAATTTCTTTGCCTTTTAGCGATTATTTATTATGCAGCATTCTATTTTCTATTACGTTCTTGGCTGGGTGTTTTACCAGCGGTATTCGGGGTCTTATTGGCCGTAAAATTGCAGATGTTTCACCTGGGGGTCAATCCGCTCATTTGGATTTATCCCGGACAGAGCATCCTCCGCCATTTATTTGATGTGGCGGTGTTCTTTTGTATGCTTATGTTTGCCCGCGGTGCCGGTGAATTTTTTCTTTGGATGGCTGAAGTCATCATAGGTGTTTCCTTGGCCTATGTTTTTGATACCGGCGTGTACATGCTGGGGGCCTTGTATGCGTATTTGGTGGTATTGATGGCTTTTAAAGACACCCGTTGTTTATTATGCCCCAG
>CAYZLU010000294.1:0-3436 GCA_964479285.1 uncultured Planctomycetales bacterium
GGTGTGATCGTGACGGGCCATGCGCGTAAACACATGGATTTCGTGGCCTTTGCGTTCCAGGGCACAAGCAAGTTCCGTGACATGCAACCCGATGCCTCCCACAAACACCGAGTGGACCGCTTCCCAAGAAAAGAACGCAATTCTCATTTATAACCCTTTGTTATTAAAAGAGTAATGTAAAGAACTTTTTGATTATAGCAAATCCTGTTAATATTACAATTTATTTTAAACAGCGGATTTTACCGATGATAATCAACGGCAAGGTTGCCGGCGGGCAATAGACCAGCTGGTCTCTAACTGGAGTAAACATCCAATGTCTGCTGGGCGATGGTGTCCCACGAATGGGCCTTTTCCACGGCTTCCCGTCCTTTCTTTCCCATCCAACGGGCATGATCAAAATTAGTAAACAAGGTGCCGATCCCCCAGGCAATTGAATCTGGATTGGGGTACACCTTATAACCCGTGACATTGTGCGATACAAGCTCCGATGGGCCGCCATTTTCACTGGCCACAACCGGTTTTTCTGAACTCCATGCTTCCAAAACGACAATGCCAAAAGGTTCGTTACGGCTTGGGACACAAATACAATCACTGGCCTTGTAAAAATCCCTTAATCCCCAGCCATTCTGCTGCCCCACAAACCGTGTGGCATGACTCACGCCAATGCGATGGGCCCTGTTTTCAAGCTGTCCGCGCATGTCCCCGTCACCCGCGAAAATAAATTTCGCGTGCGCATGATACCGGAGGACAAAGGGGATAGATTCCATCAATATGTCCGGGCCTTTTTGAGAGGTCATTCTTCCGGCAAACAATACAGTGGGGTCCATTTCTCCCATGTTCAACCGCTTTTTGACATTCCCCGTGTCTATGGGGGTATCGTAATGTTTATAATTCACCCCATTATAAACAACACTCACCTTCCAATCAGGCAGATTATACATCCACATGATTTCCTTCTTGAGGCTGTGCGAGACCGCGAGCACTTTGTCCGCGCAATACGTGCCATGCCTTTCATGATCACGTATCCTTGCGGCCCTGCCTTGATAAAAATTATTCCCGCACCGGCCATATTCCGTGGAATGCATGGTCAGGACCGTTTTGCGTCCCCTTCCCTGCTTGATCCAGACCATCGCGTTGGAAACCAGCCAATCATGCGCATGGACGATATCAAAAGCGGCACCCATATAATCTTCAACGTGAAAGACCGTGTTTACCAGCGAGCGGCACATATTGTTAACATCATCAACAAAATCAGGATGGCCGCTGTAAGGGACACGGTGATAATGCACCCCATGGATCAGCTCATATTGGAGGTGGTCCCATCGCCCCATGCGGGTAAAGACATGGACCTCCTCACCTTTACGTTCCAGGGCCGAGGCCAGTTCAGTGACATGCGCGCCAACACCTCCGACACTGATGGAATGCAATGATTCCCAGGAAAGGATTGCAATCTTCATCTATAAACCTTTGTTATTAATGGAGTACTGTAATAATGTTTTAAGTATACCAAATACGGGTAATATTTCATTTCTTTTATCATAAATAAAAATGAAAAAGTGAGTATGCGGTAAAATACGCAAGGATCTACGTAATAGTACGTAATCATAAGTTATCACTTAAGAGTTTTTACCGACGCATGCAAGAAATCTTAAGTAATAACCTATGAGTACGTAATTCAATGCCTTACTTTGAATGGATTATGGGCAGGATTACAATTGGGAAAATAGAGGCGTTTGGCCGGCGGGTTTGATGGAAAGGATATCAGGCTCTAAACCTTCGATATCACCTAGCCTGGCCAAGTCTTGCTGGTTTAATGGGAGAACTATCCCATTGCCGTCGCGTTTGATCAACATGGCCAAATCAGCGGCATTTAAGTCAATACCACCGGGTACCATCGCGGGATCAGATTTTTCTTGGTGACCTTGTTCATTGGGTAATGTGTCTTCAGATACAGATGGCTGCACATCCTCTATCTTCCAAGTCTGTGTCTTTCTATAAACATTATAAAAATTATCTTTATTCAATAGAAGGATAAGACTGCGAAATTCTGCAAAGGTGCGATACAAAATGATATAAGGAAAAACAAGATGCCTTTTACCCAAATAAAAATATAGGGCAAGCAATTCACCCATCCGCTCCCTGATTATACTCGAGAATCCCCCATCGTTGATGGGAGACCGTCCAGGATTCTGCCCAAAAACCCCATTTTTCACATCCCGCACAATCATCAAACGGACAGATCGCCTCACACGCGCATCCAAACCTTTCTTTCTTGCTAATTCGGCATCGACAGCCTTTATAAATGTATTTGGTGTTAATGTTGAAAATTCTTTTTGTACATCTGTTAGAACTTCAATATACAACTGTAACGCTTCATCCACCATTGCCGCATCATTATGACCTTTTAGCGAATTGAGACTTGTCCCAGACGCCGGCGCATTATCATCATTGGGTGATGCATCATTTTGATCTGGCGATCCATTATCTTGATCCAGCGGCACCGGTATGACGGGAATACCCTTTTTTTTCATTAGTGTTAACATTTCCACAAATACTTCTTTTTCGACCAACCCTTTACGTATTAATTCCAGTGTGTCTGCAGTGACATCTGCAACAGATTGAATATCTTTTACATCCACATACTTCTTAAATCCTTTTAATAGGGCTTGCCCTAATTTCATCCTGGCTGCTGTTACTATCGTTGAAGGAACTCCTTTTCCACTTGTTATATCACTCGCAATATTTTCAGCTTCCGAAATATCTCCCTTTTGGCATGCCAATTGGAGTGCTTGCAGGCGGTATCCCCAAAAAAATTGCACACTCTTCTCTAATTCCGTCGTAGAGATATTAGGGTCATTCCTCATCTGTTTCAGCTCTATTTCAGCAATATCAGACTCCCCTGCTTTCACATATCTTTGTACCAGATTAAAATGATATTCCGGCGGATGATAATTTAACCCACGTGTATGACCATCAAAGTATAAAATCACTCCCACCGCCAAGAAACACAGGTAGTTAAATCCCTTAACTAACTTCGGAGAGATCTGGGGAACATGCTGTTTGATTTTCCCGGATTGTTCCGCCATCGCCGCGTCAGCTGGGCTTTTTACAGCCATTTTACCGGTAAATAGTTTTCTGCTGTCAGTAGCCTTACCAGATGTGACATCCTCCTCCAACCGCAAGTTACCGCTTATCTCATCAACGACCTTCTGCAAAGCAATCCTTTCCCAGTTCTTGCTGCCGCGTTCCTCGGGAGTCAAGGGTATGGTTGAAGGAAAATTTTCCCTGTCTTTTTCTTTCAACCCTTTGAAGAAATTTATCAATAATGACAGAACAATTTCTTGGATCCTTACTTCTTTTTGCAAGTCAGTCTGTACTTCTGTTGGGGAGAACTCCATTTGCACATCAGGGTATAATCCGGTGTTGGCAGCTTGTG
>CAYZLU010000295.1:0-3434 GCA_964479285.1 uncultured Planctomycetales bacterium
GGGCTTTGCAATAGCCGACCACGGCACACGCAGCGATCCGCATATCCGTCACGGCATTGGATAAATAGGACACGGGTTCAAAACCAATATGACTTTCCAGAATATTCACCTGGGCTGATTCACCCACCGATATAAAAACGCGTGGAAACAGGATGGTATCAGGTGCGATCCCGCTGGTCACGTGGATAATGTGGACCAATGGTTCTATAACGGCGTTCGGGGCAACTTGAATAAAGACTCCATCCAAAAAAAGCGCCTGGTTCATCCATAAAAAAGCTTTTGTGTCATTAGGCGTCAGTTTTGAAATGGTGTCCTGGATTTCAGTGTTGCTATGCGCCAATATTTGATTTAATGAGGAGACATTGAGCCCCGGCGGCAGATGCTTTAAATCTGATAATTCACCCCACAAAACACCGTTGACTAAAACAATATTGATGTCGGCCTTGTCACGGTAACCCTCAAATTGCCTGTCCTCGATGAGTTGATGACGCGTGGCCAATTGATAACGGCGATTGACAACATCCGCCAATGACAGGTATTTCCACTCCTCGTCCTTGATGGTCGGCATGCTGATCCCTGCCCATTGCCCAAAACTTTTCTGACGAAACGCTTTAAGCCAGGCACCCGATGCATTTTCTAATTTTGATTGATATTCTTCCAGCCCTTCGATATTCAAGGGCAGCTGTTGCTGGGTCATCATATTTATCCTTATTGTTTAATTAACCAATCATAGCCACGGCTTTCCACTTCCAAAGCCAGCTCCTTGCCTTCGGACCTGATGATTTTACCATCATGGAGAACATGGACAAAATCAGGCTGGATATAATTAAGCAGGCGCTGATAATGGGTGATCAATATCACAGCATTGTCTTTGCGGCGCAATTTATTGACCCCTTCAGCCACAATTTTCATAGAATCGATGTCTAAGCCGGAGTCCGTTTCATCCAAGACAGCCAGGCGCGGATTTAAGACAGCCATCTGTAAGATCTCATTGCGTTTCTTTTCCCCGCCGGAAAAATCCACGTTGACCGGCCGGTCGATAAATTTATCATCCATGCTCAATAATTTCATTTTCTCACGCAGGTATTTGTCAAAATCAATGGGGTCCATTTCTTCAGCCCCTTGATGGCGGCAAATCGCGTTAAAAGCGGCGCGTAAAAACACGGAACTTGGCACACCGGGGATTTCAACAGGATACTGAAACGCCAAAAAAACGCCTTCACGGGCGCGTGCGTCAGGCTCCATGCCCACTAGATTGATCTTCTTGAAATTAACTTCATAATCAATGGAACCGCCCGTGACTTCATATTGAGGATGACCGGCGATCACCTTGGACAAAGTGCTTTTGCCTGAACCATTCGGCCCCATGATCGCGTGCACCTCACCGGCATTGACATTTAAGTTAATCCCTTTCAAAATTTCCTTGCCTTCGATACCGGCGTGTAAATCTTTGATTTCTAACATTACCCTACACTCCCTTCCAATTTCATCTCTAATAATTTGACCGCTTCCACAGAAAATTCCAGGGGCAGCTCTTTAAAGACATCCTTGCAAAACCCGTTAATGATCAATGAAATCGCCTCCTCTAAATCCAGCCCGCGCGAACGAAGATAGAACATCTGTTCCGCGTTGATTTTAGAAGTCGATGCCTCATGTTCCAGGACTGCTGTATTGTTTTTGACTTCAATATAAGGAAAGGTATTGGCAGAGCAATTGTTTCCCACCAGCATGGAATCGCATTGGGAAAAATTACGCGCCCCATCTGCCGTCGGCATGATCTTGACCAAACCGCGGTAGCTGTTGTGCGCGAAATCCGACGAAATGCCTTTGGAAACAATGGTGCTTTTAGTGTTTTTTCCAATATGGATCATCTTAGTACCGGTATCAGCGGTCATGTGATTATTCGTCAGGGCCACGGAATAAAATTTACCGGTGGAATTGTCCCCCTGCAAAATGACGCTGGGATATTTCCAGGTGATGGCACTGCCTGCTTCCACCTGTGTCCAGGATATCTTGGAATTGACCCCCGCGCATTTGCCGCGCTTGGTGACGAAATTATAGATGCCGCCCCTTCCTTCCTTGTCCCCAGAATACCAATTTTGCACCGTTGAATACTTGATTTCAGCATTGTCCATTGCCACCAGCTCAACAACTGCTGCATGCAATTGATTGGTGTCCCGCATTGGCGCGGTGCACCCTTCCAGATAACTGACATAACTGCTGTCTTCAGCGACAATCAACGTACGTTCAAACTGTCCGGTGTCCTCGGAGTTGATGCGAAAATAGGTGGAAAGTTCCAGGGGACAACGCACACCCTTAGGGATATAGCAGAATGAACCGTCGGAAAATACTGCGGAATTTAAAGCCGCGTAAAAATTGTCCGCGTAAGGCACCACTGACCCTAAATATTTTTTGACCAGCTCAGGATGATGGAGGACAGCCTCTGACATAGAACAAAAAATAATGCCGTGTTTGGCCAATTCACCCTGATGTGTAGTCCCGACTGAAATGCTGTCAAACACTGCGTCAACAGCCACCCCGGTCAGGCGTTTCTGTTCACTTAACGGGATGCCCAGACGGTCAAATGTCTTAAGCAGTTCCTCATCAACCTCTTCCAGGCTTGCGGGACTTTCCTTTTTCTGCTTGGGTGCGGCATAATAATAAATGTCCTGATAATCAATAGGCCCATATTCAAAATTAGGCCATGCAGGTTCCTGCATTTTCAGCCAATGACGAAAGGCCTTTAGGCGCCACTCGAGCATCCATTCAGGTTCTTTTTTCTTGGCGGAAATGAGGGCCACCGTGTCTTCATTTAGGCCTTTGGGTGGTTTGTCCTCATCGATGACCGTATGGAACCCGTAACGGTACTCACCACCGCCGGCTAGTTTGTTATCCTCTAATTCTTTTTGTTTTACGACGTCTGACATATATTATTCCTTTGCTCCGGCCCCTTGCATAAAGGGTTTAGAACGGATTTGTTTTTCACCTTGATTGCGTGAAGAAATAAGTTCCTGCACGTTGATGGTCTTAAACATTTCAGAAAGCCGCTCATTCAGGTTAAGCATGGGCGAGATGACATTGCAGCTGGAAGTCATATCGCAATGCGAGTAATTACCATGAAAGCAATTGACAATCTGGATCGGCCCCTCGATGATCTGGGTCAAATCAAAAAGCGTGATCTTGGAAAGGTCCTTAAGGATCTGGTAGCCGCCATGGGCCCCCTGCTCTGCCCTGACAATCTCATGTTGGGCCATGATCTGCAAAACCCGCGATGTGGGGTCAAAAGGCGTATGGTAAATATCGCAAACTTCCTTGGCTGAAGTCAACTGGCCGGGTGATTTAGCACTCATGTGCCTTAACGAGATCAAGGCATATTCTAGTTTACGGTTGATTTTAAACATATTCATGGATTCCCGACTGAAACTTTCGGGAAT
>CAYZLU010000296.1:0-3415 GCA_964479285.1 uncultured Planctomycetales bacterium
AAATAAACCACCCCGAAATCCCTAAACAAAGCAACATGACCATCTCGCCGATAAAAATTGGAAAGTTGATAAATGAAAAAGAAATGTGCAGTTTGGCAAAATCTGCCCCAAAAATAGAGGCAAAAAAACAATAAAACCCTAATATCAATAACCCAATCATACCTTCCCCAACTCAAAAAAACCTATCAAATTCCCCCAAGCCCGTGAAAAATAATGGCTGCTCAACGACAAAATACCAAGGGCTATATTTTCTAATAACTGCCCAACCCCGGCCCATAAACACAGAAGCTTTGAGAGTTCCTTGTTTTTTGCCACAAAATAATACCGGTTTTTAATCTGTGAACGGCCAAACCACAGGTTTCTCCGTCTAGCGGCCGTACCTGTCAGGTGGTCAACCTTCGCATCAGCGACAACCATCAGTTTAAATTTCTTACCGACACGGTAACTAAAATCAAGATCCTCACACAAACCTGTGCTCTCGAACCAATCATCAAAAAGGAATTCATCAAAAACCTTGCGTCTCCAGACCGTCGCCCCCCCAAAAAGCCACCTGACCTCCTCTGTTTTTTCCGCGGGGCACATCAGCGTATTATACCCTGAGGGTAAAACAACGCCTCGTTCAAAAGATCCCGTGTAAAATAATTTCTTGAGGAAGACCCCGGGTGTCGGTTTTTTCTCGTTCATGATATTAAACACAGCCCCACCGACATCCATGGGAGCGTCACTCCAAAAATCTGCCATAGCGCCAAAGGCCCCCTTGTGAAACACAATATCATCATCAAGAAAGCAGACTTGTTCAATATCAGGACCCAGAAGGGCCAGTCCCTGGTTACGCTGCGCGGGAAGGCAGGCACGGACGGCCCTGACTTGTTTGACCTTCAGGGGACTAAAATTTCCGACATCGACAGAAGAAGAAGGACTGGACAGAGCACCCGCATCAACGATGATGATCTCCTCCGGAAGAACATCCTGGTCTTTAATGCTATTGAGTAAACGCTCCAACTCAAAAGACCTGTCCTTCGTGGCAATGACACAAGCAGCCTTGAACATATCAATTCTTATGGATCGCCTCACGTGTCCATGGAAAAATACGGTAAAGGCTCTCCTGCAAGACATTTGGCGGGGAATAACGTAAATTCAGCGAATAACCGCAAGAACAGCCGGGGCAGTCTTTTTTAAACATCTTTTGGGTATTGCGGCGGAAACTTTCCGAATTAAGAATTTCTTTCAAGGTTGTCTTACGCAAATTACCTAATACACGCCATGCCCAACAGCCCCCATAAATTTCTCCTTTGGCCCCGACGCACACACGCACTTGTGAGACATAACAAGGCAGGTTTTTCTGTAAAGGGTCTTGAAAATAATCCGCGAAATATTTTATTTCTGAAAAACTATGATAGGTGGCATCTGAACGTGCAGAGCGGTTATCAACCATCACCCGCTGGAATTTCTTTAAACGGTCTGTGTCGCTTACGTCAATCCCATATTTTTCCTTCAATCCCTCAATCTTAAAAAAGTACGGATTCACGTCGAAAAGATTGACGACCACCGGGATCTTCAAACGTTCTCCAACTGCAAGCACTTCTTGATAGGCATCGAGGGTCTCTTTCATCAACAAAAAACAGATAAAAGCGGAGATTTTCCCCTTCTTGCGTTCCACTGACAGGAGTTCGCAAGCCTTGAGTAACCGGTCATACCCTCCCTTGACCCCCCTGATCTCATCAAATTTCTCTCCCGTGGCATCCATGGATAAGCTAATGGTCGAGACCCCGCTGGCGATGAGTTCTTTGACCCGCTCTTCATTCATCATAAACCCATTTGATGTCATCCCCACCAAAATGCCAAGGCTTCGGGCATGCCGGATGATGTCAAATATGTCCTTGCGCATCAATGGTTCGCCACCGGTCAAATTAATTTCCCTGATCCCCGCTTCTTTTAATTGAGTAAGTGCGTTTTTCCACTCATCCGTATTGAATTCTTCCGTGTGGTGCGTGTGCCATTCATTGCACATGACGCATTTAAGGCAGCAATTGTCCGTCACTGTCAGGGTCGCCAAGTAAGGGGTTATGCGTACACGTTCCAGCGCGCCGGGGACATAACGCATCAACATAAATTTTCCAAAAGCAGAGGCCTTGGAGGAAAAAGATTTAATTTTAAAAGGGTTATAATTCATACCGCTCCTTTAAAGAATTTTCTTTATAAACCGGGCTGGGTTGCCCGCCCATACGGTACCTTCCGGTATGTTGCAAGTCACCACACTACCGGCACCGATGACGGCCTTTTGTCCTATATGCACACCTTTAAGGACAATGCTATTGCCCCCAATCCACACATCATCTTCAATGACCACCGGTGAGGCAGTGACTTGGGAAACATTTCCATCCCGACGGGAAATCCAATCCAAAGGGTGAAAATCAGTGTCATAAATGACCGTATTAACACCGATATTCACATGACTGCCAATACGCACTGATTTAGCCGCAAAAACTACGGCACCAGATAACCCGGTGCAGTCACCAATCACGATCTCACTGCCAGAAGACAAAGCCACTAAGGTGACTTTCCGTAAAATACCTGCCAAATTCACCCGGGGATCGCTGTTTAAAACAACATGGGCCCCCAAAGTAATGCTTGCGTACCTCTGCCGAAAAATAATGGGACATCCGTATGGCCTTAAATCCTGACCGAATTTAACACCAAGCATTAAACAATATAACCGTCCCAACCCCCATTTGCAACCATATTTTAGAGTATGAAAATCCATCACTTATGACCGACACATAAAAAAGCCTGGCCGACATACATATAGGAAAACCATGGTTCAAAATCGTATGAAGAACGCCTGGAAAATTCATGAAATGCACGGCGCTGGCCTTTCGAATTGTCCGCTGCAAAGGCATTATAATCATCCATCAACATCACAGTTCCCGTTTGTATATACGGTGAAGAAATTTCCAAAGCATCCTTGGTGGATTGATATAAATCACAGTCAAGATTGATGATACATGCTTTACGTGTCCCCATATTTTGACTTAGCTGTGGACCCGTGGCGCTAAATACACCTTTATAAAATTGCAATTGAGGTTCACAGAGGCCATTAGCAGCGCATGACTTTCTAACATCCTACAAATTCCCGCAAAAATTCCCTTTGGCATAACCCAAATATCCCTCATTATTCTCAGGCATGCCTTCAAATGTATCTAAGGCATGAAAAAATACTTGCCGTTGTTTATTGTATTTCGCTAACTCCACGCGCCATGGTTCATTACTTTTTAACTGACCATTGATCCAATATTGGGCTTCCAAATAATTCAAATAGCTCTCAACCAAACTGTCCCCATGATAAACCCCAAACTCAATATAATCCCCTTCGAGCTCGTTAGAGTAAACATGGCCCCAGGCACGATGCAAAGCT
>CAYZLU010000297.1:0-3411 GCA_964479285.1 uncultured Planctomycetales bacterium
TAAAATTTTAGACCCAGAGGACATGCATCTGTATGCTAAAAAGCTGGTTTCACAAATTAAAATACCACTTGTTTTGACCAAGGAAGGTACCAGGGTCCTTGCATGGACTTCTCGCGGATGTTTTATTTTTCCCAATGATGCCCATAAAATATTCGGCCAAGACCATCCCTTTTTAGAAGAAATCAAAGAGGACCTGTTACGTGTGTGTTTTCATCCAGATGCCGGGGAATTTATCATAGCCGGATGGTGCAAAGGCGAGGAAGCTATAAGTTTTCCCCTTGAGTATGGTGCCCATGCGGCCATGGGGCCTGAAGAGATGCATGCCTTTGCCCTCCTTCCCATGGATGCGCCAGTGGAGATCAAAAACAACAAGAATTATTTGCGTCCTATGGATTTGCGGCACGCAGCACAGCATTTTTTAAACAAAGAAACTTTGGGCTCCCTGATTTTACCTTCCCATCCTACCCCTTCAACAAAATTGACCTTGATGAGTTACAATGTTCACGGGTGCGGAGGGATGGATGGTTGCATTTCCACCGAACGTATCGCACGGGTGATCTCGCGCTATAAACCGGATATCATTGCCTTGCAAGAACTGGATGTCGGCCGCTCGCGTTCAGGAAGGACAGATCAGGCGGAGATTATCGCCAGAAAATTAGAAATGAAATTCCATTTTCATCCGGCCTTTCGCTCGAAGGATGAGCAGTACGGTAACGCCATTTTAAGCAGATATCCCATGGCATTGATCAAATCAGGGTCTTTACCAAAATTGGCTGATAAGGGCAGGCAACATGAGCCGCGGGGTGTTTTGTGGGTATCTGTAGAATTTGAAGGAAGAAAGATCCAGGTTTTTAATACCCATTTAAGCATATGGCCGCGGGAGCGGGCTATTCAGACGGATGCTTTATTAAGTGAGCAATGGCTGCAGCATCCTGATTGCCGCGGCCCTGTCGCTCTTTGCGGGGACTTTAATTCCATTCCAAGGTCAGCTGTATACCGTAAAATTTGCCACAAACTTTTCGATTCCCAGGTCATCCTGTCTGGGCATCGTCCTCGCAGCACATGGTTTGGACATTATCCAGTCGGACGCATTGATTATGTCTTTGTTAACGCTGACCTTCGTGTTTATTCCATTACTGTACCCCGTACAGACCTCGAGAAAATAGCTTCAGATCATTTGCCTTTGATAACGGAACTTAATTTTATTGATCCATGACCCATCCTGGAGAAAAGTATGATCAAAGTGTTGGGGGGCCGTTACCTGGGTGATAAAAAGGCTGAATTTTGCGTCTGGGCCCCAGCCGTAGAAAAAATGTTTGTGCGGGTCATTTCTCCTTCGAATCAACTGGTGCCTTTATCAAAAGATGAGTGGGGATATTGGAGGGCTGTTTTAGAGAATATTGAACCGGGCAGCCGTTATTTTTATCATTTTAACAACAGAGATCTCCCTGATCCTGCTTCTTACTATCAACCGGAAGATGTTTTTGGTGCTTCCTGCTTAATAGATCAAAATACGTTTTCTTGGAAATCACAAAACTGTAAGGGCATAGCCATGGAAGAAATGATCATCTATGAGATCCATGTAGGGACATTCACCCCTGAAGGAAATTTTAAGGGGGTCATCTCCAAATTAAATTATTTGAAAGAGTTAGGGATAAACGCCATTGAAATCATGCCAGTGGCCCAATTCCCCGGGGATAGAAATTGGGGATATGACGGTGTTTTTCCTTTTGCCGTGCAGCATTCTTACGGGGGGCCGGATGAATTAAAGGCCTTGGTGGATGCGGCACATGCCCTCAAAATAGCGGTGATCTTGGATGTAGTCTATAATCATCTGGGACCGGAAGGCAATGTCCTTGGAAATTTTATGCCTTGTTTCAGTAAAAAATATAAAACACCGTGGGGTGAAGCGATCAACTTTGATGGCGAGTATAGTTACGGGGTGAGGAATTTCTTTATTTTCAATGCGTTATTTTGGTTTGAAAGTTATCACGTGGACGCCCTGCGTCTGGACGCCATCCATGGGATTTATGACATGGGTGCCAAGCATTTTCTTGCCGAGCTCTCCCAGGAGGTTGACAGGCTGTCCTTACAACTTGGCAAAAAGCTTTATTTGATTGCCGAGAGTGATTTAAACGATGCGCGTGTCATTTTACCCCGTAAGGACGGGGGTCACGGGATCGACGTGCAATGGAGCGATGATTTTCATCATAGTCTCCACACACTTTTGACTGGAGAAACGCATGGCTATTATGCCGATTACGGGCAAATTTCTAATTTGGCCAAGGCTTTTAAAAATGGTTTCGTTTACACTGGGGACTATTCACGCTACAGAAAACGTTGCCATGGCAGTGAATTAAACGCAGCATTGCCATCTCATCAACTGGTGGTGTTTTCTCAAAACCATGATCAGGTAGGTAATCGTCAGCATGGTGAGAGGCTTTCGAGCCTCGTTTCGTTTGAAGCCCTCAAATTATTGGCCTCGTCGGTGATGTTTTCACCGTTTATACCCTTGCTTTTTATGGGTGAAGAATATGGGGAAGAATCGCCATTCTTTTATTTTATGGGTTTTTTTGATAAGGGCCTTGTTGAGGCTGTCAGGAAAGGACGAAAAAATGAATTTAAGGAGTTTGGCTGGAAAGGGGATATTGCCGATCCTTATGAGTCGAAAACTTTTGCAGCTTGTAAACTTAGGTGGGAAGAATTAAATACGCCTGCACATAAAAATCTCCTGGATTTTTATAGGCACATTATTCATTTGAGAAAAACTAAGCTTGCCCTGTCTTGCTGTGCTTCTCAGGATTTTCTGGAATTAAAATCGTTCGAAGAGGAAAAAATGTTGGAGATCAGACGCCGGAAAAAAGAAAGCGAAATAAAGATTTTTTTGAATTTTAAACAGTCCACCAATGCTGTTTTATGGAAGCATCCCGGCGAATCGTGGAAATTAATCTTAGATTCCAGCGACCATCGATGGTTTGGCCCAAGCCAGGGATCGCCGGACTTTCTTCGGGGGGAAGAAATTATTTACGTCAATCCTCTAAGCTGTATCTGTTACGAAAGGGCCCTGGGATAATGCCTTTGTCGCGCTCGTGCGGAGGAGCGTTCGATGTGGAAAATAAGAATATCTGTTTTGTTCGTGTTTTTTTATGGACAACATCAGCCTTGGGACTGGAGATATATTTAAAAAATGGCGATAAAATCACTGGTGTCGTAGTTGGAGAAGACACCGCGTCGCTTTTAGTGCAAACTTTGGCCACAGGGGAGATTAAAATATTCAAAGCGTATATTGATCTACCCAAAACATATCCTGAAAAGTATACGCCTCCGAAAATTTTGCAGAAGAACCCGGCGGTCTCGGTCCCTGCGGTTGAATGGAAAAAGGACATGACACTGGGTTACACCCAAAATGGG
>CAYZLU010000298.1:0-3400 GCA_964479285.1 uncultured Planctomycetales bacterium
CCGCTCAGTGACATATTCTCGGTCGTGGCCAACTGCCAGATCGAATCTACTTTACGGTTATTATGTTTGACTAAACGATGGCGGACGGTAATGATGCGCTTGGCGCGTATACTGTCTCTTCGTTCTTCAAAAGAATTTTGTTTGATTGGCATATACCCTATTCTATTTTCTTTATTCTTTCCGTCAATGAAATTATTAGTTGTTAAGAATATTTCTTATACGCCATATCAAAAGTTTCAGCCACTTCTTTGATGGTCAAATGCCCTTCTGTCATATTTAAAGCCGTGCGGATTTCATGGGATTCCCGCACGCATTTTTTATGGCCGTCATTGGCCACTTTCAGGATGTAAGGAAAAGTGGCATTGGTCAACGCATAGGTGCTGGTGCGTGCGACTGCTCCGGGCATATTGGTGACACAATAATGCACCACCCCGTCAACGACATAAACAGGATTGTCATGGGTGGTAGGCCGTGATGTTTCAATGGAACCGCCCTGGTCGATGGCCACATCAACAATAACAGCGCCCTTCTTCATCTGGGAAACTAATTTACGGTCAATCAAGCAAGGGGCTTTGGCCCCACGGATCAAGACAGAACTGATGACCAAGTCTGCCCTAAGTACGGCCTCACGGATATTATGTGAATTACTCATAAGGGTATGGACATTAGGAGGCATGATCTCTTCCAGATACCGCAGGCGGTTTAAATTAATGTCCAAAACTGTTACATTTGCCCCTAATCCCGCTGCCATTTTACAGGCATTGGACCCAACCACACCGGCACCAAGGATCGTTACTTCCGCGGGATAAACCCCGGGAACACCCGCCAGCAATATCCCTCTCCCTTTCATAGGTTCTTCAAGATACTTGGCCCCCTCATGCACGGCCATGCGTCCGGCAACTTCAGACATGGGTGTCAAGCAAGGCAATTCCCCCTCTTCAGTCTGAAGGGTCTCATAAGCCAGCGCCGTGATTTTACGCTCCAGCATGGCCTCGGTCAATCCACGGTTGGCCGCGAAGTGAAAATAAGTAAAAACAATTTGGTCTTTTTTAAGGAGTCTGTATTCAGATGGCTGTGGTTCTTTGATTTTGACAATCATCTCTGCCTGGGCATAAACCAGGTCCGGGGTTTCTACTATTTCCCCACCCACAGTCTCATAATCAACATCTGAAATGCCACTGCCTATGCCCGCATTGCGTTCAATTAGGACTTGATGTCCGGAACGCACCAGTGACTCCACCCCTACAGGTAAAATACTTACACGACATTCATTGTTCTTAATTTCTTTAGGGATTCCGATAATCATATTAATGAGGGCCTATCATGTCCTGCGGACGGACCAGGGAATCAAATTTCTCAGCTGTCAATAAACCCAGGGCAATGGCAGCTTCTTTTAGAGTGGTGTTTTCAGCGAATGCCTTTTTAGCCACCTTTGCAGCATTGTCATAACCAATATGAGGATTTAGGGCCGTGACTAGCATTAATGAATTATCCAGGTGCTTTTTAATATTATTATGGTTGGCTTCAATTCCAACAACACAATGGTCCGTAAAACTTTCACAGGCATCTGACAAAAGCCTTATAGAATTTAATATATTAAAGATGATCACCGGTTTATATACGTTTAATTCAAAATTTCCACTTGAGCCGGCGACTGTCACTGCTGTATTATTGCCAAAGACCTGCACACAAACCATGGTCATGGCCTCACATTGGGTCGGGTTGACCTTGCCTGGCATGATCGAGGAGCCAGGTTCATTTTCAGGCAAATGCAGTTCTCCAATACCAGAGCGCGGGCCTGATGCCAACCAGCGTATGTCATTGGCAATTTTCATCAATGAAGCGGCCAGGGTGTTTAATACCCCACTTAAATTGACCATGGTATCATGGCAGGCCAGGGCCTCAAACTTATTGCGGGCGGTCTTAAAGGGCTTGCCTGTGATTTGGGCGATATTTTCCGCAGATTTAACGGCAAATTGCGGGTGCGTATTAAGCCCTGTGCCAACAGCTGTCCCCCCAAGCGCCAACTCATACAGATGCGGAAAAACTGCTTCAATGCGTTCAAGGCCGCTGTTAAGTTGCTGCACATACCCGGAAATTTCCTGTCCCAGGGTCAAAGGTGTTGCATCCATTAAATGAGTGCGTCCGATTTTAATAATATCTTTGAACTCTACTTCTTTTTTATGCAAAGCATCACGCAATTTTTTGACCATAGGCACCAGGCGGCGGTGGATCTCTTCAACCGCGGCAATATGCATCGCCGTTGGAAAGGTGTCGTTAGAAGATTGGGCTTTATTGACGTCATCATTGGGATGGATGGGTTTTTTACTTCCCATGGCCCCGCCTGAAAGTTCGATGGCGCGGTTGGATATCACTTCATTGGCATTCATGTTTGTCTGGGTACCTGAACCGGTTTGCCAGACGACCAAAGGAAAATGACTGTCAAGTTTTCCATCGATGACCTCATCGGCCGCACGGATGATTAAAGCAGCTTTATCCGCTGGCAATGTCCCAAGTTCTTGATTGGTCATGGCTGCAGCTTTTTTCAAGATGCCAAGTGCCCTGACCATCTCTTTGGGAAAGCGGTCACCGCCAATTTTAAAATTCTCAATGGAACGCTGGGTTTGAGCACCCCAGTATTTGTCCGCCGGAACCCTGATCTCCCCCATACTGTCTGTTTCTATACGATAGTCCATATTTGCCCCATTCCATGGATCCTGTTTACAGGAGGATGGTAATCTATATTACTTTTTTAGCGGTACTATGCCTGCCAGTTCGCCAATGACGTTGACCAGTTCACTGTTAATCGGAACAACGACTTTCGTATTTTGTGACAGCGATTTTTCTACCGCTTCTAAGCGGCGCAAAAGCTGGGCATTGCCGACAAAATATTTATCTGCAGCCTCATTTACAAGGCGGATGGCTTCAGATTCACCTTCTGCTTGCAGGATCCTCGCCTGTTTAACACCTTCGGCTTTTTTGATTTCCGCACGTTTTTGGCCGTCAGCTGCTGTTTCCGTTGCTGTGGCAAAATCAATGGCGGCAATTTTTTCATTTTCTGCTTTTACGACCTTGTTCATGGTTTCCTGGACGTCCTTGGGAGGGTCTATTTCTTTTAGTTCCGTGCGCACAATTTCCAGCCCCCAGCTGGCGGTCTCACGTTCCAATATCTGGTGCAGGTCGGTATTGATGCGGCCGCGCTCGCTATTAGCACTTTTTAAGGTCATGGTACCGATGATATTACGCAAGGTGGTACGCGCCAGGTTGACGATCTGGTATTGGTAATTACCAACATTATATTGGCATTTTTTAACACTGTCTTCATCCGGTTTGACTTTAAAGTAGACCTGGGCATCGACCTTGGCATTTAAATTGTCATTGGTGATGATCTCCTGGGTCT
>CAYZLU010000299.1:0-3391 GCA_964479285.1 uncultured Planctomycetales bacterium
CACACATTGATTTGTTTGAAGCCGCCAACATCTATACTGAAAATGGCGCCTCCGCCATCAGCGTCCTCACCGATGAGAAGTATTTCCTCGGTAAGCTTCAAACACTTTATGATTTACGGTTTGCCCATCGTTCAACCCTTCCCCTGCTGCGTAAAGATTTCATGATCGCCGAGCCGCAGCTTTATGAAGCCCGCGCCAATGGAGCCGATGCGGTCTTGTTGATCGCCGCGGCCCTGCCCGACGATTCTCAATTTGCCGGTCTGCACGCCCTCGCCTTGGAATTAGGCCTCACGCCTTTGGTCGAAGTCCATAATAAAGCCCGAAGCAGTTGCATGATGATTACCATAGCCCACCAAAGCACCAGTGATTTAAGCCAGATTTCAGAGGATTTTAAAAAGCGAATGGAAGACAGCACATTAAATAAAATTTATTTTAAAGATAGTGATGCAAAACATTGTGAATCCATTGCTGAAAGCCTTGGCACATACATTAAGGAAGAAAAGACCTATCGGATGACAGGTGGGCGTTTTGGTAATCAATTATATACAGGAGAATCATCCAATCGTAAGGTCAATGCCTTTAATTTTCCACCTGATAAGATCAAAAATCTTCATAGATACGGGCAGGGGTATTACATCTATAAGGGTGATAATAGCCATGTCTGTGTTAATTTTGGTATTTTTAGCAATGTCAAAGAAGTCTCTTATCAAAAGGTTAGTAAAACTGGTAAGAAGGAGGGCTTAAGGCTATTTGAACAATTTTATCTAAATGCCAAGGACGATACTCCGGCAAAAATAGAAAGCAAGTCACGAAACGAGAATCTTCATGAATCATTGGAATTAAAAGGGAAAAAATGAATATTACTACGGTTGAAAGACGATTTCTAGGAATGGATGATTTTTCTGATTATTTGGGAGTGCCTAAAGGGACTCTGTATGTATGGGTATGCCAAAAGAAAATTCCTTACCTAAAGATAGGAAAGCTGGTAAAATTCGACTTACGCGAAATTGAACCTTGGCTCAAAGAAAGGCGGATCAAGGAAATTCATTGACATTACTATATTAACATTATAAACTATATTAAGGTGATTAATGGAGAAAAAGTATTTCATGAAAGATTTGGAAAAAATGCTGGGTGTCACAAGACTAAATCTTGTTTATTGGGAAAAGACAGGAAAAATCCCAAAGGCCAAAAGAACGCCCATGGGAAATTATCGTTACTGGTTAAAGGAAGACATTGATAAGCTTAAAGTGATTTTAAAGGGGTAACATGGCTGTTTATAATCGTGTTTATTGCGATAGCTGTAAGAAAGAACACAATGTCCATAATGACAATATAAAGGAAATTTTATGTCTCCGTTGTAAACAACCTATTTCTATTAAAAACCAGAAGAATTACTTTATTGAATACTATGTAGAGAATAGGCGTAAAAGAGAAAAGATAGGCCCCAGCAGATCATTGGCCGAGACAGTTTTACAAAAACGTTTGGTGGAGGTTGCTGAAAATAAGCATCTTGACGTTAAAAAGAATATAAAGATCAAATTCGAAGAATTTTCTGATCAATTTTTGGAGCTTTATTCGAAGCCGAATAATAAATCTTGGAGAAAATCAGATCTGCATAATATAAATACGCTCAAGAGTTCCTTCGGTGGTAGGTATCTTTATGAGATCAATCAACAGATGGTTGAAAAATTTAAAGCTGAACGGATGAAAGATGTTTCTCCAGCGCGGGTCAATCGTAATTTAGCTTGCTTGAAATGTATGTTTAATCGTGCGATTGAATGGGGTAAGGCTAAAGAGAATCCTGTCAAAAAGATCAAAATGCTTAAAGAAAATAATAAACGCCTGCGGTATCTTGAGAAGGATGTGTGTGAGCGTTTGATTAATGCCTGTGCGCTGCATATACAGCCGATTGTGATAACTGCTTTAAATACGGGCATGCGTAAGGGGGAAATTTTAAGTTTAAAGTGGGAGAATGTTGACGTAAATCGTGATATCATCTATGTGCTGAACACGAAAAATGGGGAAAAAAGAGAAATCCCTATTAATCGGAAATTAAAAGAAACGTTGAGTGCCATTAAGCAAAATCCTTTAGGAGAATATGTTTTCTCTAAAAACCATAATGGCGCGCCATATCAAGAAGTCAAAACAGGGTTTGCTAATGCTATGGAAAGATGTAAAATTGAGAATTTCCGTTTCCATGATCTGAGGCACACGTTTGCTTCTCATTTAGTGATGGCAGGGATTGATTTAAATACAGTAAGGGAGTTATTGGGTCATAAGTCATTGGTAATGACATTAAGGTACGCGCATTTATCCCCGGAACATAAGCGTAAAGCAGTGGAAATTTTGAATTAAGAATAGTGGTTGTTGATATGGCTGAAGAAAAGAATATTTTAGAGAATATATTAGAAATTCCAGGTGAAACTCAAACAGTCGAGTTCAAACGTTTGGGTGAGGAGCGAGTTGTTGCTAAGACGGTTGAGACAATAGTTGCTATGGCTAACACAGATGGAGGCATCATTGTTTTAGGTATTGATGATCCTCAAAAGACTAAATTAAAAGGTATTGATAGAGTTTTTGGTATCGAGGAGAATTTAGAAATTTTTGATGAGATAGGACGAGAATTACAGAGAGTTATTCCGCCTTTATCTGGGCTTTGGCCACCGCAAATTATTGATCTTAAAGAAATCCAAAAAAGAGTAGGTCTAATATTTGTACCTAAAGGGCTTGATAGTTTTCGTTCGATTAATAATCATGTTTTTATACGTTTAGAAAAAGGAAATCATCAGTTAACCGCTCATGAAGTCGTAAAATTTGCGTATGCTAAAGGTTTTACAAAAGCTGATCGCGAGTTAGTTCAGCTTGATTTTGAATTGCTTAAAACTTCATATTTTGAAGAATGGAAGACGGCCCGACGGTTGGATAATTCTCCAATTGATATCGTTTTAGAAAAAACTGGTTTAGCCCGAAGAGATGATAAGAGTAAATTATTTCCAACGCTAGCATCGGTTCTTCTTTTTGCTGAATTTCCAAGTGATTTATTGGAGACTAAATGTACGATTCGTGTTTTTCAATACACAGGTACTGTGGAAACTATTGGTGAAACCCCAAATTTAATCGGAGTACCTAAGACTATTCAAGGCCCGCTGGTTAAGCAAATTATTGATGCGCATGAGTATGTATTAACCTTGTTAAGGTCTGGAATAAAGATCCCATCGGGGTTTAGGACAGAATATGTGATTCCAGAGCGAGCATTAAAAGAAGCTATTACCAACGCTGTTATTCATCGTGATTATCATATGAAAAGGGATATTGAAGTTAAAATTTATGAAGATAGAGTGGAAGTGGAAAGTCCAGGGCTTTTTCCTTACAACATAACACGAACTAA
>CAYZLU010000300.1:0-3380 GCA_964479285.1 uncultured Planctomycetales bacterium
GGTTGGTGCTTTTTGTGGCGGAAGTCGCAACATTAGTCCTAAGCATTGTTTTTCCCTGGGCATTCAGGCCTTTTCTTTTTGTTCTTTTTGGATTTTCATTCTGGGGGATGGTGATGGTCATTCGCGGCCAATTTGTCGCATTGCCGATCATTGCACGGGTCGCTGAAAAAATAACGATTTAGGCCTGACGCCCCCTGCGTCCGCAAAATTTATGTTCCGCAAATTAGTTGATGTTCTCAAGGAGGTGTTTTGGATCAAACCTTCGCGCAAGAGGCCAAAGCCTTCCCGTCGAAAAACAGCTTCTTCCTCTGGAAAAAAGTCTTCTGTTAAGAAAAAAGTCGTTAAAAGGGTTTTAAAAGCAGCGTCCATTCCCAAAGCCCCTGTTTCTAAACAACTGCCTAAATCCATGGCCAAAGGGAAGATAGTAACAGCCAAACAGCAGGCAATCGACCCGTCCTTGGCGCAGGTGGGGATTATTACGCATTATTTTGACAGGATCAAGGTCTGTGTGGTCAAGCTGAACCAGGGGACCGTTTTAATCGGCGACAAACTGACCATATTGGGGGATAAAACTAAATTTGTACAAAAAGTGTGGTCCATGCAAATTGAGAGCGAAGATGTTAAGGTCGCTAAGAAAGGGCAAATAATCGGCCTTAAGGTGGACAAGCTTGTAGTTGTTGGCGACAAGGTGTATAAGTAATTTGTTATTTCGAGATAGCTTGCCCCTCTCGAGAGTATATGTTATATTTAAAGTATGGGCAATTCTAAGGGGCAGAATTTAATTGAGTACATATTGCTTGTTATCGCTGTCATTTTAGTCTGTATGTATTTCTTTCTTAATCAGACAAGCGGCCCTATGGGCAGCAGCATTAATGCTGGCCTTTACAGCATGGTCAATGAAATCAATAATATCCAGGGGGAAATCAAATTTTAAGAATATTAAGGGATGAAGCCATTAATATTTTTGAGATGAATCTTCCATTTTCTGCTTCATATCATCCATCAGTTTCTGCCGTTTTTCTTCAGTATCCTGTATGGTTTTCTGTTCTTTGGATCTAATCTCGGAAGAATCAATACCTTCGGAGGAATGGGGGAATGTTTTGGATAAGCCACCGATAATTCCTAGAAAAATGCCTAAGGCCCAAAGTCCTGTGAGAGCGATAATAATGATGATTCCCATGTTCATATAATTAGTATATAATAAAAATTTGATGATGAGAACACTGTTTTTTGTTTTATGGATAATTCCTGCCCTACAGGCCAAGGCCCAAGGGGCGGTAGAAATTTATGCCAATGGTCATAAATATGCCACCTTGCAGTCCTATCAAGAATCAAAACAACCTGCTGCAGTACGAACTCCTCAAACACCGGTATCTATAAACAGCCAACAAGAGAACTATATACAGCAACAGGCGCAAAAATTAGGGATTCACGTAGATTTTAGTAAGGTAAAGACATATCAGGTAAACCAAGAGAGTATGTCCAACACGACCCTGCATAGATTGTATGTCTTGAGTGTCGAAAATGGCATTGTTGGTGCTTTGCGTGATTTTTATCAGGACCACGGGCAATCGATTTTTTATGGGGGACATAAGGTCTCTTCTCAACAATTGCAAGAGGCCATTCAACAAGCAGTTACAACTTCAAGGGGCCCCAAACTTTTTATATCCCAACCAGGGAAGGTGCGAATTATGGCCATGTCCACTGATAATTCGAAACGATAGTTTCTGGCCAAGCCACGTTCCAAGTCAAATAGGTTTTGCTTGACTATTAAAGGCCGCAAATGTATAATTCCACATTCTTAAAGGTAAGATAAAAGCCCAGCGCAAGGATGCGCTTCTCCGCCACCAGGCAGGAGAGTAAACAAGGAGGAAGTCAGTTGGCTAAGTTTAAAGAAAAGAAAACAGAGGTCATCAACCGCTTCAAGACCCACGCGAAGGACACTGGTTCAGCACCGGTGCAGATCGCTGTATTAACGGAACAAATCAACCAACTCAACGAGCATTTTAAGACCCACAAGAAGGACAACCACTCCCGCCGTGGCATGCTAATGCTCATCGGCCGGCGCCGCCGTATTTTGGATTATCTCCAAAAGCAAGACCCCAAAAAATACGAAGAAACCATTAACAAGCTCGATTTACGAAAATAATTTATGCGAGCACAAGCAATCTTCGCTACTTTAATATCTTATTAGAAAAGCGATGATTCCTTGCCTCGCGCAAAAACAGTTATACTTTAGTTTTCAGCAAGAAAGGGTTTAATATGGCACAAGCGCGTGTGGAAATTCCTTTTGGATCTTCCAATCTAATAATTGAATCAGGTAAAATTGCTAAACAAGCCAACGGAGCTGTGACTTTGTCAGCGGGTGGTACTGTAGTTTTGGTGACTGCTTGCATGGCCAAAAAGCCAAGAGAAGGGATTGATTTTTTCCCATTGACAGTCGAGTACCAAGAAAAAACTTATTCCGCAGGCAGGATTCCCGGCGGTTTTTTTAAACGCGAAGGACGTTCAACGGAACGTGAAATTTTGGTTTCCCGACTCATTGACCGTTCGGTGCGCCCTCTGTTTCCTGCCGGTTGTTTAAATGAAGTCCAGATTGTGGCATCGGTCCTAAGTCATGACGGGGAGAATGACCCTGATATCCTGGCGATGATCGGCGCTTCAGCGGCTTTAATGGTTTCAGACATTCCGTATGACGGACCTATTGGTGCCGCGCGGGTGTGTTTGATCGATGGAAAATTGATGCCCAATCCTACCTTTGTCCAGCGCCGTGAAAAGAATACCATGGATTTAGTGGTGGCAGGCTGGGGTGACGGCATCGTTATGATTGAAGGCGAAGCCAATGAGGTCCCTGAGCCGGAAGTTTTGGAAGGCCTAAAGCTGGCTTTAAAAGAATTAAAGGCTTCTAAAGAGGCCCAGCTGCAATTGGCCAAGCAAGTGGGTAAACCTAAAACACAAATTTTAGTCAAAGAAGCCAGTAAAGCGTTCATAGCACATATGCGTCAATTGGCCTTAGGTCCTTTGAGTGAAGCGTATACTGAAATTGTGGACAAATTAAAACGTGAAGAAGCCGTCAGTGCCATATTCGAAAAGTTGACAGGGGATTTAAGCATCTACGCTTCATTTAATACGCCTGAACATGAAATCAATACCTCTGATGTGGCCGCCCAATTTGAGTCACTGCAATATGAGGTCATCCGCAACAATGTTTTTGACAAAGGTATCAGGGCCGATGGCCGTGGTTTAAAAGATATCCGTCAACTTGATTGCGAAGTCAGCGTTTTGCCGCGTACGCATGGTTCATCCCTTTTCACCCGCGGGCAGACCCAAAGCCTGGGTATTGTGACCCTCGGTACCAAGGACGATGAGCAATTGGTTGA
>CAYZLU010000301.1:0-3370 GCA_964479285.1 uncultured Planctomycetales bacterium
GACCTGAAGATCCACAATCTTCCGCTCTAACCAACTGAGCTACACCCACCACAAAGGAGCATTACATTAACAAAAAATCTTGCTAAAAACTACCTTTTTTAAAAGACCATAAAAATAACGTCCCTGGCACGAATCGAACGTGCGACCCACAGCTTAGCTTCCAGCATTAAGTTACCTTAACCGCCTCATTTGAGGTTTGCTGGCTGGACTTTATCTTAGGCATCTCAGCCCCATCGTGTAAAGTCTCTACGCTCCCCGTTTGGGTAGCTCGGTATTGCCCTTTTAAAGGGGGTTTCACCGATTTAGCGATGTTCACTTCATAGGTTCTTTTCCCCATGAAGGCTCCTCTATTGAAGGCTGTTGCTCTAATCCAACTGAGCTACAGGGACAAAATGTGTCAAAGAATAAGTGTAATTTATATCAGATTTCGTCGTAAATGTCCAGTATAGCAACTTTAGAACTCAATTTTCTTCTTTAAAATCTTAATTAATAAAGGTCTTTTTATACACTTATTTAAACAAATTTTCACCCAAGACAATTTCATTTTGTAATTTCCTTAAATAATCTTCTTTATCATCCCTATAAAACAAATTCATAGTATCAAAAGGAATCACCCGACCATCTTTATGGACGATATGCACGCAAGATTTCTTAGCAACACGTACATCGAAATTATATTTGTCAATAAACTGCATAATGATCACACGGAAAATATTGTCGTACGACAATTGGGGAGCCTTAATTTTTGGCAAACAGCACAATAAAGCTTGAAGTGTCTTTGGTATAGCCTCTCCACATTTGCCTGTATCGAATACGTTGATTATTTTTTGATGTAATGCCGGATCTTTTTCATAAACGATGGTGTTCTTTTCATCTTCTAATAAATCACGGGGATTTAGGTATCGTGTCAATGGTATGACCTGCCCTGCTAATTTTAAAGCATAGCCCATTGCTAAAGCATCAGAGTTACATGGTACAGGTAATATATCGTTCTCAGTAAAGATACCACTTTGATCGATGATGGCCTTCCTAACCTCTGTCAAAGTAACACGATCAGTTGCAGGATCAAAATTCTCTAAACGTCCAGCGGATTGGGTTGGTTGTAAAGTGACCCCACGAACACATTTTTGCTTTAAAGCGAATTGAATGATTCTTCCAATCTCATCCATATTCAATTCTTTTTGTAAAGTGACCACCAGCGTTGTTGAAAGATTATATTTATTTAAGTTATCCAAAGCTTTTTGTCTAATATCACGCAGGTCTTCGCCACGCATTGATATAAGTGCTTCGGCTTTAAAAGAATCAAACTGTAAATAAATTTCAAAAGCCGGCATATAGGTAGCCAATTTTTTGACAAATTCTTCATCTTTAGCAATACGGATACCATTAGTATTGACCATTAAATGGCGGAATGGCTTAGTTTTGGCTATGTCTAATATCTTAAAGAAATCAGGATGAACTGTTGGTTCCCCACCACTGATCTGTATTACATCAGGCTCCCCTTCATTTGCTATAATAATATCAAACATTTTCTCAACTTCTTCAACTGTGCGGTGGCGACCATGATTGGGGGAAGATTCAGCAAAACAGGTCGGACAGGTTAAATTACATCGATCAGTAATTTCGATAACAGTAAGACATGAATGTTGTTGGTGATCTGGACAAAGTCCGCAATCATACGGGCACCCATATTTAATCTCTGTATTAAACCGCAATGGTGCGCTCGGAGGCTTTAAATAGTCACGCGTCATTTTATAATATTCAACGTCAGTCGCAATTAAGACCTTTTCAGCGCCATGGATAAGACAACGCTTGAGCATATAAACTTTATCATCTTGGATGATGATTTTTGCCTCAACCTTGCGTAAACATTGTGAACAAATACTTACAGTAAAATCATAAAAAAGATAATTACGATTGGGCATTATGCTCCTTTAAGAGACCCCGTGGATGTAAAAAGACGGGGATAAAATAGATAAAACCTATCACGCATGCCACTTGCACCGCTGATAGCCCAAAACTATAAAAATAAGCAGGCTTGATCCATTCGACCACAAATCGATATATTAAATACACTATTGCAAATATTTTAAAACGCGAACCATCTGATAAATGATTTTCATTCTTTTTTATAAAAAACCAGGTAAGGCCTAAGAAAATTATTTCATAAAGCTGGGCCGGGTGACGAGGAATACCGTCCCCCATATCCATGGCCCAAGGCAAGTTAGATGGGGTTCCGGCAGTGCCATCATAAATTCCCTGACTAAAACATCCCAACCGACCGATCATCATCCCTAATATGATCGGGTAAACAAAAAAATCCCCAGTATAAATTTTAATTCCCATGATCCTTTTAGTTATTTCTACGCCCAAAATCCCTCCCAACACTCCTCCAACTATAGATTTGGCACTAAAAAAATGCACCATCATTAATTTGACAGAATGATTATTTAACAAAGGATTATCAAAATAACCCACCGTCCTTGAACATAACAAAGCACCCGTAGCACCTGCTATCAAAAGCCACATTCTTGCTTCAGGTGAAATTTTGTCTTTAGATCTGCTTTTTAAATATAGGTAATAACGAAATCCTATAAAATAGGCCAGTATTTCAAAAACAACATGTGAATTAATCACCGTATTGCCTATATGAATATTCATTGGAAAATGCATAAAACAAATCCTCATAAATGGTGGTTAGACATAAGAGAGCACATGACAAAAACTATTGTTCCTCCTACTATAACCATAGCTGGTCCTATTAGTAAAACCACCAAAGCGCTTAATAAAAAAGCCTTGGATATTTCCTTATTTTCCAAAGCAATACACATTAAAGCTGCAATTAAATCAGAAAAAATCAATCCCGCAAAAAAATACATAGAATACTGCCTAAAAAGAAATTGCATAAAATATAAAACCACATTTATAGACACAATTATCCATTTCCAACTCATAAGCCTCCTTTCCCCATCTGTATCTAGATATAGTATTGATTACTACCTTTAATTCTTTTTAATATTAAACCGATTATAAACAAATGATACACTAACTACCCTTCTTGGGCTTCTTTTTTAATTTCCCGTTCACGTCCCGCATACACGGTCCTTGCAGGAACAATAGTGTTTTTGGGAACAATCGTCCCTGCCGCAATAATGGCGTGGTCTCCTATCTCACAACCCGGCATAACAGTGCAGTGTGAACCTAGCAGAACATTACTGCCTATTTTGACTTTCTTAAGTTTTAATGAATTTCTTTCAATAATATGGCAATTGATGATGGCCCCACCACCGATAACCGTATTGTCCCCAACCTCCAAAAGGGTCGCATCAAATACATATTTGGAATTAAATTGAACATTCTTTCCCAATTT
>CAYZLU010000302.1:0-3360 GCA_964479285.1 uncultured Planctomycetales bacterium
CCCGTCAATTGTTTTATTGGAAGTAGTCTCACGGCCTAACTGGTCGTAAACAAACCCAGCTGTGCCTGTATCATATTTAACTGAACCCAAACGCCCTATGCCAAAACTTTGGGTGGGATCATCAAAATTGTAGTTCACATTAAAGGTGGCGGGATGGACTGTTAAATCAGGTAAATTGACAATGGGCCCGGTGATGGCATCGGTTTTATTCATCAGGCGGTTTAAAGCATCATACTTAAAGCTGATCACCTGCCCCTTGGCATCCTGCTGCCAGATCAAATTGCCGTTGCCGTCATAACCATAATGCCATTGGCCCATATCAGGATCATTCATGGCTGTTTTACGGTTTAAATTGTCGTACGTGATGGATGTCACATGATGATGGTCATCCATCACTGAAGTTAAATTGCCCTTAGGGTCATAACTATAGCTGGTGGTGGCATACAAGGTGTACGGCGATAATGGATAATTCGGCGAGTGGCCGTCACTGCCGGTATATTCTTCTTTTTGGACCAAACGGCCAAAGGCATCTACAGTAGACTGCTGCTTATGACCGTTTTCGTCGGTGGTTGTCGTTGTCCAATGATCATAGGCGACCTTTGAGTAAGTGCCATCAGGGTTGATTTTGGTGAGCACCCGCCCCATAGGATCATACACAGCCTGACTAAAAGGAGTACTTGAAGCGTCCGTAATCGTATTCGGGGTATTCAGGTCCTTGGTTGTAAAATATGACAAATATTTTGTAATAGGCAGGCCGCGATTATCATAAACAGTTTGGCCTGAGACAATATATTTACCTGCCGTTGGTCCTAAGGATTTTACCTGGATCAAACGCCCCAAGCCGTCGTAATAGGACACTGAGCTAATCGTCGCTGCAGTACCATTATCCACACGGGCTATGTCGGTGACAGCGATGTAGGCGGGCTGAATATTGTAAATCTTTTGTTCCGTAGGCAAGGCTACACTGTCTAAAGGTGATATGGATGTTGAAATACGGCCAAAAGTATCATAGGTGGTATACACTGTTTGATGATTGGCATCTGTTTTGCTCCTATCTTGCCCCCAAAGGCCATGCAGACCCAGGCCGTTATCTAAAGGTATGGCAACTCCATAATAAGTCATCGTTACAGTTTGCTTTAGGGGATTAATTGTTTGTACCGGTAACATATGCACAGTATTGTCATAAACAATGGTTGTCATATTCCCGTCAGGGTCTGTGGTTGTCTGCAGATTGCCAAAAGCATCATAGGTATATGTGGTCTTGGGATCTGGTTGAGTGGCGCTGCCTAACCAATTGACCTTGGCAGTCAAACGTCCCATGCTGGGCGTGGCAGTACCTGTGATGTCTCCATCATAATAAAAGGATGTTTTGCTGATGGTGTGCCCATTGGTGTCCTGGGTCACTGTTTGCGAAGGCAGGCCAATAAGCCAATTGCTTGTATTGTTAAGATACATCACTTGAGAGACGGTCCGATTTGGATCAATGCTATTGCCTGTTGTTGGATCCACCTGACCGTCGTTGATCGTTTGGGTGATATCGCCGTATTGGGGGTTTTCCCCGTAGGTGAATTCCTGGGCCGTGCGTTTGGGTGTTGCTGAAGAATTTCCGTCATAAAGATAATTGTCTGTGCGGGCCACAAAGACGAATTTGGAAATTTGATTATTGTCAGCATTGCTGGCAATATTTTGTGTCTGCCACTGATTGGTCGTCTTGCTGTACAAATTCCCTTTGAAATCATAGGTGTCCTGCTCAAGAGGATGGCTTTTAAGCCAATGGTCTTGCAAGAAGGTTGAAGTCACATAATTGCCTTGGGGGTCTTTGACGGTGACTGTCTGAAATCCGTCAAATTCACGGTAATTCTTGTCCCACAATCCGCCGGCATAATTGTAGCTTGTCGTGTAACTTTCCTGACCAACTGTCGTTGTCGTCGATTTGACTACTGGAATATAATAGGGTAAAAATGTATTTTGATAATGTAACGACGAGTCATAAACAATGCTCGTTGTAGCACCGATCCCATTATCAACACCTGTAAGGATATCTACAGGGTATTTGTTTTGATTAATATTAACTTCATATATTGAACCGGCATTAAAAGCAACTACTACATCGGTGAGGCCATCCGCGTTGATGTCCATCAATCTTAGACTTTGATCCGCGTAATTAGAATTTGGCAAGCTTACAGGATTCGGATTCCAGCCATACCCTGTATTCATGTAGGCTTTACCTTGAACAACAAGGTCTGGAAGGCCGTCGCCATTCAAATCTGCAAAAAAAGTCTGCCCATCTGTCAAATCAGCCCCTGCCGGGATATTTTTTGCCCATGAGGAATTGGGATCTACAACAAAGGGTGTGTTCTCACCAATGGGGTTCATATATACTGTAGCTACACCTCCTACAATATTAATGATATCAGACAGCCCGTCTCCATTAAGATCAACAAGGGTGGCCCCGTTATTAAAATCTATACTTGCGGGAATATAATTAGATACATTAGCATATGGCAACCAACCTTTATTACCATCGTAACTTAATCTATTCAAATAGACATTATGGCTTGGATACACGCCTGTTCTTGCAATGAAAATATCAGGATATGAAGATCCATTGATGGACCCAAACTCAGTCGCTCCGTTGACGGTATAATCATTGTTTGGCTGGCCGACTTGATAGGATAATATCGCGTCACCAGGTAAATCCCAGCTATTGTCATCTATAAAAGAATTTTTTCCATCGTTGATCTTGGCACCCATATAATCCACTGAACCAAGAATGGCCTGATTCTCTTTAAAGTTTCGGAGCAAATCAGGATACCCATCACCATTGACGTCCACAAAGGCCATGCCCCCATAGTTACGGTCGATATTAGGACAAGAAGTAGCGAATGCAGCATTATTACCATTGACTTCCCTCCATCCATTTATAGGCCATGCGAAATTAACTGTCCAACTGTGGTCCTTATCATTCATGTTTTGATATTGTTGAACATCCCCGAAACAGTCTTCAAAACCAATATAAACATCAGGATAACCATCACCATTGATATCAACTACCCTTCTGCCGATATCCCTATGGCGGCCATAGGTATTATCTGAAAACATAAGCCCGTCAGGACCATCTAAATATGACGGGTCCAACATCCAACTAGGTTGATTATCATTATAAGTAAATTTCACCGGTGGTAAGGTTGTTTTACCGTCAGCACCTGTTTGTTGGACGGTTTGTAATAAATCACGCAGGGTACTGGTACTTTGTTTATAAGTAAATGTGTAGGTGGATTGAACATTGTGTCTCACAGAAACGGTGACATGATCAATACGTTGTGCTGTCGTGATCCCAAAACCAGAAATAGAAGAACT
>CAYZLU010000303.1:0-3355 GCA_964479285.1 uncultured Planctomycetales bacterium
TTTTCACACAATTGCACAAAACTATACCCTGCTTCACAGGCTGCTTTGGGAAAAAGACTGGTCTCTGTAAACCCCGGGATGGTATTGACTTCTAAAACAAAAGGCTGTTCACTGGCATCAACACGCAAATCCACCCTTGAAAACCCTTCACAGCCTAATACTTGCGCGGCGCTCAAAGACAGTTCTTTGATTTTACGCGTCAACTGTTCAGGGACCTCCGCCGGGCATATGTAATGGGTCGCCCCTTTTTGATATTTGGCGGTGAAGCTAAAAAAATTAGACTTGGGGACGATCTCAACCAAGGCCAAGGATTCACGGTCAAGTACCGCAGCGGTGAATTCCCGTCCTTTTATAAATTGCTCGACAATGATCTGCGGCCCATAACTCAAGGCGTTTTTAAACGCAGGCTCCCATTCCGAAGGGTGGCGCACGATATGGACACCAATGCTCGAGCCTTCGCAGGCAGGCTTGACCACCAAAGGAGTTGATTTAATCTGGGCCCAGGCGGTCTTAAAATCCATGACCTTGCCATCGTTGATGCAAAAATGTGCCGGCACCGGCAAACCAGCTGCCTTAAGGGCCTTTTGGGTCAAAATTTTGTTGAAGGCCATTTGGCTTGCTTGGACCCCACAACCGGTATAAGGAATTTCAAGTTTTTCTAAAATACTTTGAATGGCACCATCTTCTCCCAGACGGCCATGCAACGCTATGAACGCGACATCCAAAGGGACAGCCTGGATCTGCTGGATAATTTTGGAAGGATCATCCGTGATGATATCCAAAGGTAAAACGCGGTGGCCTTCCAATGACAAAGCTTCAGCCACCGCCTGCCCGGAACGCAGGGAAATTTCCCGCTCCGAAGAGTAGCCGCCCATTAACACACCTATGGTACCAAATTTTCTATCGCTCATGATTACTTAAAGATCTTTCATTAATGGCGTTGACTAATTCATCTTAAAGATGATAAATGTCACCGGCCCCCAGAAAAAGCACCATATCTCCCGGTTGGACATGTTCCCGCAAAAACCACAAAATATCTTCTTTCTTTAAATAAACGGCCTTGGGCCCCAATTTTTGCTGCAATTGCCCAAACAACACCCCGACCTCCACCCCTTCACTGGCCTTTTCACTGGCTGCATAAACATCCGTCAATATCAATTCATCACAAACACTCAACTGCTCGACAAACTCATTTAAGAGGAACTTTGTCCTGGAATAACGATGGGGTTGAAATACCGTGATAAGGCGCTTGGGGCCGAACAGGCGCGCTGCGGCTATGGTCGCCTGGATTTCCGTTGGATGGTGGGCATAGTCGTCAACCACCGTCACATCATCCACGCGGCCCTTTATTTGGAACCGGCGTTTGACACCAGTAAAATTCTTGAGCGTCTTAAACATGACTTCATAAGAGATACCCAGCTGCACCCCTAAGCTGATGCAGGCCAGGGCATTCAAAATATTATGCCTGCCTGGGACAAAGAGCTCAAAATGCCCCAATCGGCCATGTCGGCGCGTATGGCAATTAAAAGCAGTCTTGCCACCATCCATGGCTATGTCCTGCGCATAAACATCATGCTGGCCGTCTTGGCCATAGGTGATTGCCGCGATCTTCTGTCGGCCCACCAACTCCAGCAGTTTCTTGTCTTCTCCACAAACAATCAAACAACCGTCTTTGCGCGTGCCATCAATAAACTTGGCGTATGCCTGGGTAATGCCTCCCCAATCTTTGTAAAAATCCACATGCTCATAATCCATATTTGTAATGATCGAATACTGCGGGTTGAAATAAAGGAAGGTGCCGTCGCTCTCATCGACTTCAGCCACAAAATATTTCCCCTCGCCTAAATTAGCATTGTAAGCCGACGGGCCGTTGATGATACCGCCGATGGCCGTGGTGGGGCGAAGGTCCGCGTTGATCAAAAGACTTGATACCATCGACGATGTCGTTGTTTTACCATGCGCGCCGGCGATCGTGATGCCTGTCTGTTGATTGACCAATTGGGCCAATACTTCTGCCCGGCGCATCACCGGGACATTGCGGCTCACTGATTCAATAAGTTCCGGATTGTTCACGCGGATGGCAGACGAATAAACAACATACTCGACATCCTCGGCAATATTGCTGGTTCGATGGCCGATAGTGACGGACACACCTCTTTTACGGAGGTCATGGGTCATTTCATTGTCTTTCAGGTCCGAACCGCTGACAGAATGCCCCTGGTCCAAAAGCAAAGACGCCAATGTCCCCATACCGATGCCGCCGATACCGATCAAATGATAATGTTTGCCCAATATTCCCTGTTCCTTGGTCATCGTAAAGTTTTTGAGAAGTGCGGTCTCAACCTCGTAAATACTCAACCCACGCCTGGTTCAAATCATCAAGGTCCCTGAACCTTAAATAAACTTTATGGAGCGCTTCCTGGAAAGGTGTATTGTTTTTAAGTTCATCACAAAGCATATAAAATTCCTGTTCACCCAATTCCGTGATCAGATAATAAACGGCACTGGCAGATTCAATATAAAACAAATCCACCACCTGGGCCTTGGACTCCTTATATAATCGCATACCTGACAGTTGTGTTAAAGGAATAAATTGACCATTTTCAATGGCCTCCTGGACGCTTTTTTTGGACCCTAAACGTTTGGCCTTTTCCTGGTAAATGGCCACCCCTTCTTCAAACCACAAAGGTACAACAGCCGTGAACCCGATATAATCCCTAAAAATAATATGCCCCAACTCATGCGGCAGGATGGTATCAAAAAATCCAACAGCCTCGGGGAATGTTTTTATTGTCCTGGCCTTTGCGAATGCTGATCCATGCGACCATGTCGCCTGACCGCCATTCTTAACATAATCATCCCTCTCGCTGTAGATATAAATCTTTACCTGGTTTTCCCAGGCCCTGTTTCGGTTGTTGATGATCCCCATGTTATCTGCCACCCGCTTGAATTCTTCCTCGGCAGTGTCCATGGTAGTCTGGACAAAATCCTCCGGCACATCCGCACGGTAATAAATAATAAATTCCTGGCCCTTCATCTGCTTCCAATCGTCCTGGCTGTTGTCAGCAAACGAAGTGGTGGCCAGGAGTAATCCTGCGCACAACAAGGGCTTTAGCTTCTTCATAATCCTTCTACCACCAAAGCCAACTGCAAGGCGGAGTCCCGTTGGAACGACCCATGTGTTTTCTTCAAGATGTCTTCCTTCGAAAAATTTGAAAATGCCATCCGGGTCACTGCTTCTTTAAGAGAATCTTTGGTCAGATTTTTCTGCTCTATGATCAGGGCGGCCCCTTTGTCGGCCAAAACTTCCGCGTTGTATTTCTGGTGATTGCCGGCAAAAGGGTACGGGATCAAT
>CAYZLU010000304.1:0-3342 GCA_964479285.1 uncultured Planctomycetales bacterium
TACCGGGCATTCCAAAATAGCGCGCCGTATTTTCATCTTGAGCGAATACAATACCCCCCTTCGCTCTAATAGCTTGGGCACCCAGCGTCCCGTCATCACCTGTTCCTGAAAGTATAACACCGATCGCCTTATCTTTTTCTTCTTCTGCCAGTGAAACCATAAAAAAATCTATTGGCAGGTATCTGCCATCCGTACGTTTGACACGGGCAGAAATCTTTAACCTTTTATTAGAAATAGCCATACGCGTATTTGGTTGGATAATATAGACATGCGCTGGTTCTATTCTCATGTTATTCTTTGCTTCACAAATAGCTAAAGGTGTTTCTCTCGAAAGGATCTCGACCAATGCGCTCTTATGCTGAGGTTCCAAATGCGAGATCAGCACAAATGCCATGTCAATATTCTTGGGTAAGGCATTAAATAGTGCTATCAACGCCTCTAAGCCACCTGCAGATGCGCCGATGCACGCTATGGGGAATGAATCACTATGAGGAAGGTTCTTATTGCGATTACTCGACAAACAGGCACCTCGTAGGCTTAAATATTTTTGGTATTATACCCCTACTCCAATCATAAACGCAATCAAAAATATACTGAGAAATTAAAAAAAAGAGAGGAAACACAATGAATCAATCATACCGAGGTCTAACAGTTCGTCGACAAATCGAAAGGTTCTAACGTCCCTTCAGGGGTAAAGCATCTGCAACTTATTAAATTGCAGACGTTTATGATGCTCAAAATCATGGGGTCGCTGGCGGGAGAAAGTTAGAATCTGTTTAATTTCTTCAAGCAGCTAAAATAAGCATAAACAAAGATCAGAAATGTCAGTAATATCCAGTTTAGCTAAAGGATAGGACTCTGTTCTTAACATTTATACCAACTTCATTACCTGATTTAGAGCCAGACAGCAAAAGCGGGTTTGTTATAGGAACAATGAACTGAATGCGAAATACTACACCATCAAAACCCTGACGTTTAATGCTCCTAATCATTGATGAGTCAAATCGCATCTGAATACCTTGACCTTGTTTGAAAACATTAACTTGATTACGGGTCATATCAATACCGCCATTAGCCGCCATTGCATGATCCCTTCTTCGTGGAATTACCAAATTACTAATAACAGGATATTGGTTAATTTCTCTTACTGTATCTTCCGCAAAAGATTTTTCTTTCATACGACCCGATACACTTTTCAAAGCATCCAGGACTTTAGCATCATACTCTCCTTCTTTAGATTCGATGATCCCTAAGGCCCCCCCAATCGTCAAGCCGAACGGACGATAAGGCCTCGCTTCTCTCAAAGCTGAAAAAACATCTGCCACTGCAAGAATTTTTCCTCCCAGAGTAATTTCCTCCGCGCTAAGGCCTTTGGGATAACCTTTTCCATTTTCACGTTCATGATGTTGGCTGATCATCTCACAAATATCAGGTGGTATATTAAATCTTTTCAAAATTTCTTCAACGTCCATATGCGTTCTCATTTTTTGCATTTTCGATTCTTCAAGCTTTCCGGGATAATTCAAAATCCCGTAGCCAATCTGTGTTTTACCAATATCATGGATAGCAGCAGCAATGACTATCTTCAAAATGTAATCAGGATCAAGATTCATTGCACGGGCTATCATGTAAGCATGTACAGCTACTGACATCTCGTGACGAACTGTCCATAAACGTGAATAGAACTTCCTATTCTTATCTGACTTATATCGCTTATTATAAATTCCGACTTCATATCTACGGACCTTCCTTTTATAAACCCCGTAAGGTGATTTTGATATCCAATTTGAAATAGCTTTGTACTGTTCCCTAAGATGCTCCTCCTTCCAGTCTTCCTGACCAAATGAAAAATCATGGTCAAACATGATACTTTCTATACTCTCAAATTGCTCATTATATATCATTGCAGCATCATCGAATCTTTCAAAATTAACCGCCACACGCGCCATGAACGCATGCTTAGGTAGAGACTCTCCTGGCAATAAGGTGCTGTGTTCATGAATAACACCCTGACTCAAAACAGCAAAATCTTCCCCACCTGAAAAATATTTTCTCACTATTGGTTGGCCCCCTCCTGGAGGAAAACCAATAGAATTTGACCTGTCGTCTTCTTTGATATAATTAAAAACACCTTTCTTGTAGGCTCTCAAATAGCGTTTAAAAATTTCATCATTGGCTTTGGCGTCTGGTTGATTGATTCCTACTGTGACTTTTGATTTGTTACCATAAATTTGGGTAAGGATAGCGTCTTTAAGAGCCATTTTGTACCAACTGGCTAAAATCATGGAATAAAATATCTGTCTTAAAGAGGAAAAATTTTTGCCAACGTTGACTTCTTTTTCTAGTTGCGGCAATATGATTTTGCGGATTACTTGGGAAACGATGGTATGAAATTTATTTTGTTGAAAATGGCGTGAGAGTGAAAGGTAATCTTCTTCAAGCATAACATTCAAATGCGTACCAACGACATAAGCTACATTGCCACGCTCAAATACATCTGCCCTATCGGCAACGATCCATACCTTGTTAAATGTATTGATTCGTATCTGAGTCGTCCCATAAAGCTGCTGAGATTTTGCATAGACTTCATCCCAAAATGTTTTTCCTAAATTACTTTCCGGATAAATAAGTGATGCGGTCAATTGCTTGAGCACATAGTCTTGAGCCAGCATATCATATCCCATTTGTGTTTCACCTAAGGTTGGCGCTATCATGCGGTCTTTTTCATACGGAGACAAATTCACCCATAAGTCTTTCTCAGGCACGGTCATGGCAGCCAGAAAATATTTAATAAGTTTATTGGATTCTACTTTGAGTTGGGGATTATCAGCAGTCAATTGGGTATTGCCAGTATCAATGATAAAATCAAACAGGAAGGGATTTTCAGGATGAACTCTCAGACCTTTAATTAAAACAGGCTCAAAAGCAGGACTTAAATTAACGATTGCCCCAGGCACAGACAACAAGATGGCTTGGGCATAGACAGAATTATTTCCTGTCTCGCCTGTTATTAAAAAACATAACGTCAAGAAAATAAAAATAAATCTTCGTATAATGAATACAGCTTACCATACATATACAAATGCTCCTAATTAAGATTTCGCGCATAGGTTCTATCCTCCCGTCAGGGGTAAAAACAAAACATCTGTAAGTATTTATTTTACAGATGTTTACGTTAATCAAAATCATGGGGTCGCTGACGTATAAGGTGAGGAAGAACCTCTCACAATTTGCCCCTGCTAATTATATGGCACTGCCCCATTAGTGCAACAATTTTCTACATCAGAGAGGCGAATTACTGGGCTGGTGACGGACAAAAGACCCCAAAATATGTCCGTTTTG
>CAYZLU010000305.1:0-3320 GCA_964479285.1 uncultured Planctomycetales bacterium
CGCGGCGTTGATTTCTGAAGGGATCAATATTAATATAACTCTCATGTTCACCATGGCCCATTACGATGCAGTAACACAAGCCTACATCCGTGGTTTACTAAGTGCTAAGAAGCCTGAGAGTGTTGCTTCGGTCGCTTCTTTCTTTGTGAGCCGCGTGGATACTGTTGTGGACAAGGCTTTGACGGTAATTGGCTCTAAAGATGCCCTTGATTTGCGTGGTCTTGTGGCTATTGCCAACAGTAAGATGATTTATCGTAGATTTAAAGAGATTTTTTATGGGGATCCTTTCGCCGCTCTAAAGAAAAAAGGAGCCCGTGTTCAAAGGCCTTTATGGGCCAGCACCAGCACAAAAAATCCTAATTATCCGGACGTCCTTTATGTTGAAGCATTATCCGGACGTGATACGGTCAATACAATACCTCCTGATACTCTGTATGAGTTTCGTGATCATGGCGTTGCCAAAAAGAACGCCGTGGAGGAGGGGAAACCACAAGAAGTACTTGCTAGTTTAGCCAAGCTTGGGATAGATTTAAATGCTGTAGGAGAGAAATTACAGCAGGATGGGGTTGATTCCTTTGCTTTATCTTACAAGAAATTACTTTCTGCATTGGAAGAAAAAAGTAAAACCATTAGGGGGAAATCATGAAAATCGGATTAATCGGACTCGGAAAAATGGGAAGCAATATGGTTCTGCGCCTTCTTAAGGGCAAACATAAAGTTGTTGTGTACGACAGGAGCACAGCTCCTATTAATAGCTTAGTGAAGAAAGGGGCTATTGGTGCCAAGTCTGTGTCAGATTTATTAAAACAATTGCCGGAACAAAAAATTGTCTGGTTGATGATTCCCTCCGGAGAACCAACGATTCAAGCAGTCAAAGAGCTTTCGAACGAACTATCCCAAGGTGACATCGTGATCGATGGAGGTAATTCTTATTACAAAAATTCTCTTCTTATGGCAAAAGAGTTGAGCCAAAGAGGGATTCAATTTGTTGATGCCGGAACAAGCGGGGGAGTTTGGGGGCTAGAAAAAGGTTATTGCTTGATGATTGGAGCAGACGAAACAGTCTTTAAAATATGTGAACCTTTGTTTAAGACTTTGGCGCCTAAAGACGGTTATCTACATGTCGGACCCAATGGTGCAGGACATTTTGTGAAGATGATCCATAACGGTATTGAATACGGGATGCTTCAAGCCTATGCCGAAGGTTTTGAGATCATGAATGCTTCGGATTACAAACTTGATTTTGCAAAGATCTCCCATCTTTGGAACCAAGGAAGTGTCATTCGTTCCTGGATTTTAGAGCTGGCTGAAGATGCCTTTGGAAAGAATCCAAAGCTTTCAGGGGTCGCTGCTTATGTGGATGATTCAGGGGAAGGGCGATGGACTGTTGCAGAAGCCATTGAAAGGAACGTATCCGCCCCTGTTATTTCTCTTTCACTTTTTGAACGTTTGCGTTCAAGAGAAAAAGACTGCTTTAGCGCAAAAGTCATTGCCGCTTTGCGAAATGAATTCGGGGGACATGCGATCAAGAAGGGGGATAAATCTTGATAGAAAAAACAGTAATTCCTTTAACAATCAAAGAGCATGATCATCTTCATCATGAAAAAATATCCGAACCCTGTGGGATTATTATTTTCGGGGCTTCAGGGGATCTGACGCACAGAAAGCTTATGCCCGCTCTATATGATCTTTATCATGCTAAACTCCTTCCCGAAAATTTTTTTATAGTAGGATCAGCACGGACCCGATGGAACGATAAGATATTTCGAGAACGCGTCTTAGGTATTTTAAAACAAAAAGATAAACCGGATCTACAGCTTCAAAAGAAATTCTCAGAGCATATTTATTACAGGTCTGCAGAATATTCTTCCCCAGAGTCCTTGCGGTCTTTAGCCGCTTTAATGAAAGAATTGGATACCAAGCATAACGCGCAAGAGAATATTATTTTTTATTTTGCGACTTCATCTGGAGTTTATTGCGATTTAATCCAGAAATTGGCCCATGCCGGGATGGTTTCAAAAACCAAGATTGGAAAACCTTGGATCCATGCCGTATTTGAGAAACCCTTTGGGTCAGACTCGGAATCAGCACGCAAATTGAACAAGACAATTCTAAAGGTCCTTGATGAAACACAAGTCTATCGAATAGATCATTACCTAGGCAAGGAAACCGTACAAAACATTTTAATGTTCCGTTTTGCCAATACTATTTTTGAACCTCTTTGGAACCGTAATTATATTGATCATATACAGATAACCGCTTCAGAAATGCTGGGGGTTGAACACAGGGCTGGTTATTATGATAAAGCAGGTCAATTGCGGGATATGTTCCAGAATCACATGTTCCAATTGCTCACCTTGATTGCCATGGAATCGCCGGTTAAGTTTGAAGCAAAACACTATCACGATGAAAAATTGAAAGTCGCCGAAGCCATCCGTTTCATTCCTAAGAATAAGCTGCATGAATATGTCGCTTTTGGGCAATATGGGGATGGGAAAATCAATAATCGCAAAGTCCCGGCCTATCGTCATGAAAAGGGAGTGCCACCCCATTCAAAGACTGAAACATTCGCGGCCCTTAAAATTTTTATTGATAATCCCCGCTGGCAAGATGTCCCATTTTATCTTAGATCAGGCAAAAGACTTAATCATCCAATGACAGAAATCGCGATCCATTTTAAAAAAGTCCCGCATTCTATTTTCTCACATTTAAAGATCGAACAATTTGAACCCAACATTCTTTCGTTTAGGATTCAACCGAATGAGGGGATTTTCTTGAGCTTTGAGGCAAAATATCCAGGTCCCAAACTCCGCATGGCTTCTTTGTATTTAGGATTTAATTACAAAGATGTTTTTAAGACAACACCAATGGGCCCATACGAGAGGCTGCTTTTAGATTGCATACGGGGAGACCAAATGCTTTTTGTGCGTGAAGACATGGTTGAAGCTTCCTGGAAGTATATAACTTCTATTTTAAAAGTACGGGAAAAGCTACTCCCACGTGTATTCCCCAATTATCGATCCGGATCCTGGGGGCCAGAGAATGCTAATCAAATTATTGAACAGGACGGTAGATCATGGCAAGATTTTTAAAAAATACTCACTTCAAGGTTGATATTGCCGATGACTATAAATCTCTTTGTGAGGTAGTTGTGCAGGAGATGCTTGGCTTATCTAATAATATAATTGCAAAACAAAAGAAATTTACCATTGTTCTTTCCGGAGGGTCCACGCCCAAAGGGATTTATCAATGGATGATCAGTCCTTCTTACCGAAATAAATTCCAATGGGATAAGATGCATTTTTTCTGGAGTGACGAAC
>CAYZLU010000306.1:0-3306 GCA_964479285.1 uncultured Planctomycetales bacterium
GATTAGGACGAAATAAAAATCTTTTTGACAAACTTGTTACTTTATTTAAAAAAGCCTCATCTGTTAAATCCGAATGGATGGGAGTTATTGTAACATACTTATTTTTTAAAGCATAAGTGTCTATCTTATTGTCATTCTTATGGTCAGGCATTTTGGCGCCCATCCAGTAATAATGCTTGTCATGAGGGCTTTTACGTTTTTCAAAGGTCTCATGGATAGGCTCTGTTCCTTGACGGGTAAAGCGCGTACCCTTGGGTTTTCCAGGCGGAACATTCACATTAAGAAAGGTGCCTGCCGGTAATTTGTTTTTATAGACCCAAAGGGCCAGTTTAGCTGTGAATTTCGCACTCACAGAAAAATCAGGACCGTCAAAACAATCTAATGAAACAGCAAATGAATCGATGCCCATTAGGCAGCCTTCGCGCGCTCCTGCCACTGTGCCGGAATAAAAGACACTGCAGCCATCATTACCGCCGAAATTGATCCCGGAAATGACTAAATCAGGCTTTTTCCCTTTCAAAAGCACGCTGACAGCAAACTTAACACAGTCTGCTGGTTTTCCGCTCACAGCATGCCCGTCGAAATGTTTTTCCGGAGAAATCCTTTTAACAAAAAGAGGATAAAAAAGCGTGATCCCATGCCCGACAGAGCTCTGCTCAGCATCAGGGGCCACCACCGTCACATCAGCTATTTTACTAAGTTCTTTATATGCAGCATATATCCCTTCCGCATAAATACCATCATCATTTGTAAGTAATATACGCATAAATTCTTATATTTAACTCCTCTAACCCCTCTTTATTAGAAAGAGGGGTCAGGGGGATTCATTAAGCTTTAGCCAATTTCCTCAAAACCGTCTGCAATATACCGCCGTTGCGTAAATAATCAACTTCCACAGGCGTGTCCACCCGGGCAATGACAGTAAATTGCTTTTTACTGCCATCGGTTGAACTGGCTGTAATCTTTATTTCCTGACGAGGTTTCAAATTATCATCTAAATTAATAAAATCAAAGGTCTCATCGCCTTTTAATCCCAGGGAAACATAGCCTTCTCCTGCCTTAAAAACACAAGGCAAAACACCCATGCCGCATAAATTGCTGCGATGGATACGCTCGAAACTTTCAGCAATGACTGCCCGGACGCCAAGCAAGGTGGTGCCTTTGGCCGCCCAGTCGCGGGAAGAACCTGTACCATATTCTTTACCGGCCAGCACGATCAGCGGTGTATGGCTTTCTTTGTATTTCATGGCCGCGTCATAAATGAACATTTTTTCACTGGAAGGCCAATATGTTGTCCACGGGCCTTCAGTGCCGGGTGCTGTTAAGTTGCGCAATCGAATATTGGCAAATGTTCCGCGGGTCATCACCCGGTCATTGCCGCGGCGTGCCCCATAACTATTAAAATCTTTTGGAGTGACACCCTGTTCCATTAAATATTTTCCAGCAGGAGAATCTTTAGCAATCGCACCTGCAGGGGAAATATGGTCCGTGGTAATGGAATCAGCCACCATGACCAGGCATCTGGCCTGCTTGATGCCGTTGATAGGATCAATTTGTGTTTTCATGCCGGTAAAATAGGGCGGATTTTGGATATAGGTGCTCTTATTGTCCCAGTTAAAAAGGTCAGATTTAACGGTTTTAATGGCATTCCAGTTCTTATTGCCACGGTCTACATTTTTATAGCATCGGCGGAAAATAGAGGCTTTGACAAATTTGCGTGCAGCCTGGGCGATTTCCTGATGGGTCGGCCAAATGTCCTTGAGATAAACCGGATTACCCTTTTTGTCCTTGCCTAGAGGTTCATGGTTTAAATCAATGTCCACGCGTCCAGCCAGGGCGTATGCAACGACCAACGGTGGTGAAGCTAAAAAATTAGCTTTGGTATAAGGATTCACACGGCCTTCAAAATTACGGTTGCCGGAAAGCACCGCGGCCGCGACCAAATTACCTTGATTAATGGCATTGGCCACAGGTTCAGGCAATGGGCCTGAATTGCCTATACATGTCGTGCATCCATAACCCACAATATTAAACCTGATTTTTTCCAAATATTTCAACAGACCGGCAGTTTTTAAATAATCTTCCACCACCTGCGAACCTGGCGCGAAGGATGTTTTGACATAGTGGGGCGGCATCAGACCTTTTTCCACGGCTTTTTTAGCCAAAAGCCCTGCCCCGATGAGCACCGACGGGTTTGAAGTGTTGGTGCAGCTGGTGATCGCCGCAATAACAACAGCCCCGTGACCAATGGTCTCAAGGCCTCCATTTTGCACAGCAGCTGTGCGGGACAACTCACCCTGGGCCAGGCCATAACCACGGGAGGCAATGTCCGTAGTCAACGATTGCAGAAAATTAGATTTCAATTCTTTTAAGGGTACTCGGTCCTGCGGTCGTTTGGGGCCTGCCAGGCAGGGTTCAACCGTTGAGAGGTCTAGTTCTAGAATATCAGAGTAAATACATTCAGGTGTTTTTGAAGTATAGAACATACCTTGGGCCCTATAATATTTTTCCACCAAAGTAACTTCTGCAGCACTGCGCCCTGATAATTTTAAATAGTTAAGCGTTTCTTCGTCTATTGGGAACAAACCTATAGTGGCCCCATATTCCGGTGCCATATTGGCAATGGTGGCCCTGTCAGGCAAAGGCAAGTACTGCAATCCTTCCCCAAAAAACTCCACAAATTTCTCCACCACCCCTTTTTTACGCAGAATTTGGGTGACGGTCAAGACCAAATCAGTAGCAGTGACCCCATCTTTTAATTTTCCTTTAATACGAAAACCGACAACTTCCGGCATCAGCATATAAATAGGCTCGCCTAACATGACAGATTCAGCTTCAATTCCCCCCACCCCCCAACCAACAATGCCAAGTCCATTGATCATGGTGGTGTGCGAATCAGTTCCCACACAGCTGTCAGGATAAACAACAGAATCTTTTCCTACTTTCTTCTTTAAAACGCCTTTGGCCAAGTATTCAAGATTGACCTGGTGCACAATGCCAGTCGCAGGCGGCACCACCCTGAAATCCTGCAAAGCGCTCTGCCCCCATTTAAGGAATTCATAGCGTTCCTTATTACGTTCAAATTCCAAAGTAACGTTTTCACCCAAGGCCTTGCTAGTACCAAAAGAATCCACTTGCACGGAATGGTCAATGACCAAGTCGCATAGCACCTGGGGATTTATTTTCTTAATATCTCCGCCTAAATGCTTCATCGCATCACGCATGGCGGCCATGTCAACGACACAGGGAACACCGGTAAAATCCTGAAGGATGACACGGCCTGGCTTAAAAGCGATCTCATCCTTT
>CAYZLU010000307.1:0-3306 GCA_964479285.1 uncultured Planctomycetales bacterium
AAATTATATCTCTGATTTTACTTTTAGTGGTCTAGATTTTTGGGGCCATTATAAACACCCAAAAATGTCCCTAAATCATCTTCATCAAAGGAACCTCCATTACTTTTCAAAAGAAATTTTTGATTCTCAATTGCGAGGGTTATTCTATAATTTGTTCCCTTAGAAAGCTTATCATCAAACTTAAACATGTTGTCTTCATATAGATTATTTTGAGAATATCTCATTTGCGCTACAGTAAGATATGTTCCTACCCCAACGACCACAAAAAATTGAACAATGGTAATGAGCCTTGACCAAAATTCCCATTTATCTAAAAACCTATTCTCTTTTTTATTCATAAAATAATGTGTACTCTTTTTCAACTCCCCTAACCGCTCTTTTCTTTATGCTAAAGGAGAGGTGTGTTTTAAAAATCCATGCGTATGGAGGAACAGCTATTATGTGTGAGGCACAATAAGGAATTTTTTGCCAAAAGTCTGCGAGGATTTATGACAATTTTGTTCCAAATGAAGAGAACCTTTAGAACAAAATTGTCATAAACCGAAGTAGACGGCAAAAATATTCCGTGCCGAATACATAATAGCTGTTCATCCATTCACACTACTTATGAATATACCCCTGATGCGTCTTTTCGATGCTTTCTTCTAAACCGACCTTTGATATACGCTCTCTTTATACAAACTGAATTTTAAGATGTTTTCCAAGAGCCCTGGCGGTCTTCTCCAGGGTCAGCAGCGTAACGGATACATTGTTAGGATCAAGTAAGCGGTCTAACTGAATTCTGCTCTTGATTTTCATGCGTTCGGTCATGGTTTTCTTGGTCAGATGTTTCTCTTTCATAAGTTGCTGGACCTGATAAGCAATAACCCTTTTTGTGGCAGCGGCTGTTGCTCCTTCTAGCATCCCCTCTTGCTTTAAGAAATCATCAAAGCTGCTTCCAATATGTTTGTTTTTCATAATATTATCCTCTCTTTATTTCATTCATACGTCTTTGTGCCAAGTCTAAATCTTCGACAGGAATCTTCTGACTTTTCTTGATGAACCCGTGTAATAAGACAATTTGATTCTCGTGAACTGTAAATATCACTCGAGAAATTTTATTCCTCAATTTGGTCCTAACTTCCCAAAGGTCCCTGTCCAATTTTTCAACTACAGGCATTCCTACGGGCCAGCCGAATTGTACAGTCTTGATATCCTCACCGATCAATTTCTTTTCGTTCTTATGTAATGAACGAAGCCACTCTCTAACAGGCTCGTGGCCTGTCGTTGTCATATAAAAATCTACTTGTAATGGCTCAAATCTTTCCATCAACTATTTTAAGTGTACCATTTTTGGTACTATTAGCAAGATAAATCAGGGATTAAACACTTAAATTTTGAACATACCACTGGTACGTTTTTTCAATGCCTTCTTCCAAACTGACCTTGGGCTTCCAGCCCAGTTTGCGCATGCGGGTATTGTCCATGAGTTTGCGCAAGGCACCATCAGGCTTGGAGGCATCAAAAATAATTTTTCCTTTAAAATCGCTGGCCTTTTTGATCATCAAAGCTAATTGGCGTATCGTCACATCATCGCCACTGCCTACATTGATCGCTTCTTGCGCATCATAATGTTCCATCAAATAAAGGCAAGCGCTGACAAAATCATCCACGTACAGGAACTCGCGGCGTGGCTTCCCACTGCCCCAGACTACGACTTCTTTTTTTTCCTCTATTTTGGCCTTATGAAATTTGGCAATCAACGCGCCCAGGACATGGGCAGATTCAATGTCCGTATCACTGCCAGGGCCGTAAAGTGTTGCCGGTATAGCAACTATTGCCTTAAAACCATATTGTGCCCTGTAAGCCTGGCACATTTTACTTCCGGCTATTTTCGCGACTGCGTAGGCCTCGCTCGTTTCTTCAAGCGGGCCTGTCAACAAAGACGTTTCTTTGATCGGCTGTTTAGCTTCTTTAGGATAGACGCAGGAACTGGAAAAATAGAGCAATTTTTTGACACTATAGCGACAGGCAGCATCAATGACCAGGTTTTGTGATTGGGTATTCTCGTAAATAAACTCCGCCGGGGACTTTTGATTGGCCGCGATACCTCCTGAGCGAAGGGACCCCAAAAAAACATACTCAGGGTCAAATTTCTTAAAAAAACGGTCGATTTGCCCTGGATCCAACACATTGATATGGTCTTGGGTGTTGGATGCAACGTGAGAGAACCCCTGGGATCGAAAATGCTTTTTAAGGGAATTTTCAATGCTGTCATTATGTCCAACAATAAAAATCCTGGAGTTGCGACGCATGGGCCTTTTAATGCGGTGATTGGGTTGCGATCATACCTTTGGCGTAGTACTCTTCATTGTAAAAATTACCATGCTCAATGACAAGAGTGGATTTGCCGTCCGTGCGTGTCAACGCGTGGGTATAGGCCGGAAAAATTTCCTCGGCTTTATTCAGCTCCACCACCTCAATCCAGCTGAATAATTCACGCAAAGCTTTCGCGTAATTACCGATGTGCTGGTGCCCGGGATGAACGGGCGCGTCAGGACCTGTGGCCACACGGATGATCACTTTCAGGGGCCACTTGCCGCCGGAAATCAAAGGGACCTTATCAAGCATATTGGCCATGTCGGCCGTGGCCAGCAACAAAAAATTCTGCCGCGGGTAAACTGAAACAGGTATATAGCCGGCAAGCCCCAAACCAATGGTGAATTGCATCTGAAAACTTTCATTGATTGGCATCTCCAGGCAGCGTTCCTTGGGACAGTCGCGCAGGGTCTGGAACATAAATGTCCCAGGGCCGGCAACAGTCTGCCCTACAAACATCACCTTGGGCTGTTGGGCCAGCCATTCCATGGTCCGTTTTAGTTCGTCAAAGTATTTCAAAATTTTATCAACTTTCCAAGGCCAGAATGCGGATAGCCATTAGTATATTTAAAATAGATGATCTTGCTTTCATATTTTGTACCGGTAAACCAGGGCTCAGCGCACCCCCAAGTGGCCCTGGTATCGGTCATGACGCTGACACCATTATCACAAACAATGAAAGTGGCCGGTAAATCAAAATTATACGCGTATTTGACGGCCTCATGAAAAATACCTGTTTCCGCGGACATGTCCCCGCAAAATAAAAATACTCGGCCTTTTTTACCCTGGTTTTTCAAGGCCCACGCCACACCGGCCGCTGTCCCCATGAGGCTGCCAACGATCCCAGAACAAAGTAAATTATATTTTGGAAAGCACAAAGATATGCTTTTACCGTCAACGATCGCCTGCTTTAATTCCTCACGGGGCACACCCTTTAAAAGGGCCAAT
>CAYZLU010000308.1:0-3303 GCA_964479285.1 uncultured Planctomycetales bacterium
TCAGTCACTAAACGGACATTGATCCGGCTGTCTTTATTGGCCCCGCAAAACCCATCCATCACATAAAGTTTTTTACCGCTTAGTTGCTTAACGGACAATTCTTGAAGATGTGCCCACGTTGCCCTATTAATAGGTTTATTATCTGAACCAGAAGCCTTGCCATCGACCCACCAGACCGTCTTCTGGGTAGACTCGTCCATGACGATATATTTATCTTTAGGGGAGCGGCCGGTAAATTTCCCTGTATCAACCGCAACGGCACCTAAAGAAGAAACTGTCCCCCTCTCATGACCTTGCAGTTGGGGGCCCGTCTCCTCTAAAAAAAGCTCATCATAACAAAGGTTATTGAAAAACTCTGGGCCTGGGGTGATACCTAAAGCTTTTAATCCAGCAATGATTGTAGTGCTTGCTTCCATGCTGATCATATATACCTGTGGATGCTTTTGAGCAACGCGTCGGGTTGAAAAGGTTTGATGATATATTCCTTGATGCCTTCCACTTTAACAATGTCCTCAAGACCTTCCTTTGCCGTCAGTATTATGATCGGCGCCAGCTTGATCCCTGCAATTTCTTTCATGCCTAAAATAAATTCATACCCGTCCATATTAGGCATCTGCAGGTCAAGAATGATCAAACTAGGGTTTTCCTTTAATAGGAGAATCCCTTCTTTCCCATCATGGGCCACCATAGTCTCAAAACCCTGTGACTGTAAAAAGGGACTTATGGTTTTCAAAAATGTCGGATCATCGTCAATGACCAGTATTTTCTTGGGGGCCACCTTTTCCTGGGGACTCCATTTGGGAAGCATGGCCAAGGTCACCATCTCAACAACCAAACGCTTGGTCCCTTCAATTTCAAAACTAAGTTCATACTTCTCTGTCGCTCCATTGGGTATGCCCACCCCATCTGCGGTGGTATTAATATAGCTCTCAAAGGGCGACATCATCACGTCTTTATATCCCAGGGAGGCCATTTCCCTTTTATATTGCCCAGCAATGAGATTGATGAGTGTTCCGCACCCGTCCTTGACCTCCATCTCGTCATCGGAATCGATATAAGGGTATTTTAATAAACGCAAAAACTCCGGCAAGAATTTCTGTTCCAAGTAAACGACGATGGTGATCAAGTATTTCTGTTTCCCCAAATCTGCTTCATTGGCCGCAAATTTGAGCACTGAAAAAGCAGTGATCGAGTTGAATTTCTCCATTGCATCGACACGCATCCGGTGGACAAATTGGGTCACGATCTTTTTTTCTAATATAGGCTCACTGGAAAAGGTCATTTCCGATTTGTCGTAATAAATCTTTTTCACAGCCGCGGTGAGGGCCAAGGCAAGGGTAAAGGCGCTTTCGCCATCAGCAGAAAAAGAGCGCAAGTTCAATTTGGCACTTTCCTGCCGGACGATATCTTTAAACTTTTTTACATCCAACGGCTTAAGATTACCTTCTTCCACCAGGCGTTCTCCTTTTAGGACCCCGCTGTTTCTGCCTGCGGCAGGGTTGACGTTTAACGCAAAAAAGGTTTTACCATCGCTAAAAGATCTTCTGGCTTATATGGTTTCACCAAAAAACCAGCCAGATGGGGGTTGACATGATAAGCCACCCGCTTGTTCTCATCTGAACCGGAAGCAGTGACCATGATAATGGGGATCTTGGACAATTCAGGGATTTTAACAACACCGGCCATTAACTCGATACCGGAAACTTTGGGCATCTGCCAATCTAATAATATCAGGCCAATGTCCATGTAATTATTAGCAAGGACTTCCATTGCCTGTTCGCCGTCTTCGGCTTGAATTATTTCCTGGGTAACCCCTGACTTCATAAACAAACGGATCAAGAGTTTACGGTCTAATAAAGAATCATCAACCACAAGAATTTTCATAAAATCCCCAATTGCGAGCTCCTGCGAGTGTCCGGCAAGAGGACCAAGTGCCAGTCCTATTGACCTTTGACTTCGTTAAATTATTTACCAACAATAAACCCGCTATTATAATTTTTACGTATCTCTTCGAGCATTTTACGCGCCGCAGCCTCATCGGTAATACCGCCGACCCGTACCCTGTACCATGTCCCTTTTTCACCTAAATCACTCACGATCAAAAATGCCTGGTATCCGCTATTTTTTAAAGTTTGCAAAGCAGTTTCAGCCCTGTTTTTATCTTGAAAAGAATACACCTGGATCGCGAAACCAGATTCTTTTCCGTCAACAGGACTGGTCACAATCGCCATTGGCGGGACCGGGTCAGCCTTTTTGGGCACACCGCCTGACAAAGAGCTCACGGATTCTGTCCTCGGGACCTGCTGGTGAAAAATATCATTTAATACAACCCCTTGGTCGTTCTGGGGTTTATTGGGACGCAAACTCAAAAATAAAATGATCCCGCTCGCAGCGACCAAAAGAAAAATCCACCATGTATTTTTAAATGAATTGGCCATTAATATTCTCCGCTTTATATTTTATAAGGCATTAAAGCTTTTTTATTGTAACATAAAACATAAATTTGCCTCAAGAGTTTTACTTTGGAATTCATAAACCATCTGTTATTCTCCCTGTTTGGGATACTTCCCGTTTAAGACCCCCTGGATCATGTTTTTAACCTCATCAGAAAAATCTTTATCCAGGACCCATTCTAAATATTGAGGGTCCTTTTTGGCGATTGTCTTTAAGGGCTCTTTTTTGGCGTATTTGCCAAAGGTCATATACAAATCTCCGTTCCACCAACGAAATTTGCGTTCGTTATCAAAATACTCGCTCGATTGCTTATAATCAAACTCTTTGAGCCCTTCAATGTCTTCTCGAGGTGCTGCGTAACGCGTTAATTGCTCTTGAAGGATGGCCAGCGTCGCCAGGGCATCGGCCGTGGCTGAATGCGCGTCTTTGAGCTCCTGTTTACAGTAAAAAGCAAAGGCCGCAGACAAGTCGCGGCGCTCATGCAAATGATAGATCTTTTGGGCGTCATACACTGTGCGGTTGGCATAATCGAATTTGATGCCTGCGTCCGCGAATTCCCTGGCCAATAAAGGCAGGTCAAAACGTTCCGCATTGAACCCCCCCAAATCAGCACCTTCAAGAAATGCCAAGACTTTGCCTGCAATGCTGCCAAAAGGCGGGGCCTCTTTGACATCAGCATCAGTTATGCCGGTCAATGCCGTCACCACTGCGGGGATCGGCATACAGGGATTTACCCTGGTTGAATAAACCTCTTGTTTTCCTTCGAGTGTCAGTTTGACCATCCCGATCTCGATGATCCTGTCTTTTTCAATCCAAATACCGGTGGTCTCCAAATCCAAGACTACCAAT